>JBDTNU010000075.1:0-12655 GCA_039933535.1 Caldimonas sp.
GGTGGTGCCGATGGTGCGCAACGGAGTGACGATCGGCGTCGTCGGCTTCGCCGGCGATCGCGTCGGCGGATTCTCGGACGAACAGGTGTCGCTGCTGCAGACCTTCGCCGGTCAGGCGGCGATCGCCGTCGACAACGCCCGGCTGCTGCGCGAGATCGAGCAACGCAACAGCGAGCTCGCCGAGTCGCTGGAGCTGCAGACGGCGACGAGCGATGTCTTGCATCTGATCAGCGACAAACCCGGCGACCTGCAGGCGGTGTTCGATGGCATCGTCGTGCAAGCCGCGCGACTGTGCGGCGCCGATGTCGCCTCCATCTCTCGACGCGATGGTGACACACTCGTCCTGGTGTCGGTCAGCAACGCGGAAAACGCCGTCGACATCGGAATGCGCTTCAGGATTCCGCCGGGAGAGGACCGCACGAAAGTCCGGCTCTACGACGACATCTCGGCCGCTGTGCGTGTGCGAGAAGGCAGTCGCCAGGTCTTCAGTGCCCTGCTCGCGCCGCTCATTGTCGACGACGAGTACTACGGGGAGCTGTCGCTGTCGCGGTGGGAAGTCCGCCCATTCGACGCACGCCACGGCCGAATCGCGCAGGCGTTCGCCGAACAGGCGGCGATCGCGATCAACCACGCAAGCCTCTTCACGCAGCTCGAGCAGCAAACGCGCATCGCCGAAGAGGCGAACGCGGCGAAGGGCTCGTTCCTGGCGACGATGAGCCACGAGATCCGCACGCCGATGAACGCCGTGATCGGCATGAGCGGCCTGCTGCTCGACACCGCGCTTGCGCCGCGCCAGCGCGAGTTCGCCGAGATCATCCGCTCGAGCGGCGAGTCGCTGCTCGGCATCATCAACGACATCCTCGACTTCTCGAAGATCGATGCCGGCCGCCTGGAGCTCGAGACGCACCCGTTCGACCTGCGGGCCTGCATCGAGTCGGCATTCGACCTCATCACCGAACCTGCGGCACGCGAGGGGCTCGAGCTCGCCTTCCTCATCGATCCGGCCTTGCCCGCCGGCCTGAACGGCGACGTCACCCCTTCCGTCAGGTGTTGGTGAACCTGCTCGGCAACGCGGTGAAGTTCACCGATGCCGGCGAGGTGGTGCTCACCGCCGAACCCGGCAGCGAGCCCAACCAGGTGCACCTCGCGGTGCGCGACACCGGCATCGGCATCCCGGCAGATCGCGCCCACCGCCTGTTCGAGGAGTTCAGCCAGCTCGACTCGTCCACCACCCGCAAATACGGCGGCACCGGCCTCGGCCTCGCGGTCAGCAAGCGTCTGGCGGAGCTGATGGGCGGCACCATGTGGGTGGCGAGCGCCCAGGGTGAGGGGTCCATCTTCCACTTCACCATCATCGCCGCAGCGGCCGAGGTTCCGTCGCGGGCCGCGGCGGCGGGCGTACCGAGCGAGCTGACCGGCAAGCACATCCTGCTGGTCGACGACAACGCCATCAACCGGCGCATCCTCGATCTTCAGACGGAGGCGTGGGGCCTCCACGGTCACTCGGTCGTGACGGGCGAGGAGGCGCTGGCGCTCGCCGAGCGCGGCGATCGGTTCGACCTCGCGATCCTCGACATGCACATGCCCGGCATGGACGGCCTCGAGCTGGCGCATCGGCTGCGCGCGCTGCGGCCCGACCTCCCGCTGGTGCTGTACACGTCACTCGGCGGTGCCGAGCAGGTCGATCCGGTGTTCGCCGCCGTCGTCGCCAAGCCGGTGAAGCAGTCGCAGCTCTTCGACGTGCTCGTCTCGCTGCTGAGCGGCGGCGCCAGCGAGCGTGCGGCCGTCGACGAGGGCTCGGCCACCGCACTCGGCGAACGACATCCGCTGCGCATCCTTCTCGCCGAGGACAACAACGTGAACCAACAGCTCGCCCTGCTGCTGCTGGAGTCGATGGGGTATCGCGCCGACGTCGCCGCCAACGGCGTCGAAGCGATCGAGGCGGTGAACCGCCTGCCGTACGACATGGTGCTGATGGACGTGCAGATGCCCGAGATGGACGGCCTGGAGGCGACCCGTCGCATCCGCGCCGACGGGCCGAGCCCGCAGCCGCGCATCGTCGCCATGACCGCGAATGCGATGCAGGGCGATCGCGAGGCGTGTCTCGCCGCCGGTATGGACGACTACCTCGCCAAGCCGATCCGCACCGAGGAGCTGGCGGCGGCGCTCGGCGCGACGCCGAATCGAGCCGCGGATCGCCAGAGGGATCACGGTGCTCGACCGCAAGGCCCTTGCACGGCTCCAGGCCATCGCCCCGAAACCCGAGGCGCTCGCTCGCCTGGTGGCGTCGTTCCTCGACAACGGCGTCGTGCTGATCACCCGTATGGCCGAGGCCGCCGGTGCGGGCGACGCCGACGCGCTCCGCCGCCACGCCCACACGCTCAAATCGAACGCGGCCAGCTTCGGCGCGACCGAGCTGGAAGAGCGGTGCGCGGTCCTCGAAGCGCGCGCCCGTGCCGGCGAGCTCGGCGGCGCCGACGAGGCGGTGAGTCGCATCGCCAAGGAATTCGACGCAGCGCGAGCTGCACTCGCGAAGCAAGGATGACCGCCATGTCCAGCAGGCCTGCCACGATCCTCGTCGTCGACGACGACCCGCTCAACCGCACCATGCTCTCGATGTCGCTCGACGCCGAAGGCCACCAGGTGCGCGAGGCCGGCAACGGTCGCGAAGCCATCGCGGTGCTGGCCGAACACGCGATCGACGTGGTCCTCACCGACATCGAGATGCCCGAGATGGACGGCTACGGCCTGCTCATGCATCGCAGCGCTGACGCCCGATTGAAGAACATCCCCTTCATCGTCATCTCCGGCGTCGACGAGATGGACTCGATCATCGCCTGCATCAAGCTCGGCGCCGAGGACTATCTGCCGAAGCCGTTCGATCCCGTGCTGCTGCATGCCCGGCTCGGAGCGTGCCTCGACAAGAAGCGCATGACCGACGAGCTGGTACAGCGGAACACGCGGCTCAGCGAGCGGGTCGATGAGAAGGTACGCGAGGTGGAACGGCTCAACATGCTGCGGCGCTTCGTCACCCCGCAGTTGGCTGAGGCCATCGCCGCCGGCGGCGACTCGATCCTCGCCAGTCACCGCCGCGAGATCACCGTGCTGTTCTGCGACCTGCGCGGCTTCACCGCGTTCTCGGAGACGGCCGAGCCGAAGGAGGTGATGGCCGTCCTGCGCGAGTTTCATCACGCGGTCGGCCCGATGATCTTCGAGCATGAGGGCACCATCGCCCAGTTCACCGGCGACGGGATGCTCGTCTTCTTCAACGATCCGGTGCAGCTCGACGATCCGGCGTGGAACGCGGTGCAACTCGCCATCGCGATGCGGGAGCGCACGAGTGAGCTGTCGCAACGGTGGCGTCGGCGCGGCCACGACCTCGCGCTCGGCATCGGCATCGCCGTCGGCTACGCCACCTGCGGCGAGATCGGCTTCGAGGGTCGCACCGAGTACACGGCGATCGGCACGGTGGTGAACCTCGCCGCACGCGTGTGTGCGATCGCGCCCGGCGGACAGATTTTCGTCACCCACCGTGTGCATGCGGCCGTGGAGGATCGCGTCACCGCGTCGAGCCTGGGCGAGCACGACTTGAAGGGCATCAGCCGGGCCGTACCGCTCTACCAAATCGACGGCGTGCGCTGAGCGGCGGACGTCGCCTTCCATCCGCTACGCGAGCCTCAGGGCGACCTATGCGGTCATCCGGCACGACTCGCCGTCGAGCTGCCCCGCGATGTCGAGGCTGCAGCGGGCAAAGCCGATCGAAGGGCCGGCCGCGCCTCCTTACAACATCGCGCGACGCCTGGGTGCCAGGATCGACACGCGATCGCTCGTCGCCTAACGATTGGCGCGCGTCGCCGGCTCAGACTACATTGGAGTCCAGCCGTGCAGTCCCCTGACGAAGATACCAAAGCCTGCCTCGACGCAGCGCCGTTGAGCGATGTCGAGCTGGATTCGCTACAAGCGACCACCCTCAACTACTATATTCAGGAGTTCAACCACACGACGGGGCTGATGCGTGACAAGACGCAGGCGGGCGCGCCGTCGAGCATCGCGGCCGTCGGCATGGCGCTGTCGACGACTCCGCTGGTGGCCGAGAGAGGCATCCGCACCCGTGCCCTGATGGCGCAGCGGACGCTCACCATTCTGCGCTTCTTCGCCAACAGCCGACAGGGACCTGAGCCCGACGCCACAGGCCACAAGGGCTTCTATTATCACTTCCTCGACATGGAGACGGGCCGGCGGGTGTGGGACTGCGAGCTGTCGACGATCGACTCGGCGTTTCTCTTCGCCGGCATGCTCGTCGCGGCAACGTACTTCGATGGCGATGATTCGAGCGAGGCAGAGATCCGCCGTCTCGCTCGCCAACTCTACGAGCGCGCCGACTGGAACTGGGCCCGCAACGGCGAGGCCTCGGTGACGCATGGATGGCGACCGGAAACGGGGTTCATTCCCTACCGCTGGACCGGTTACGACGAGGCCTTGCTCCTCTACGTTCTCGGGCTCGGCTCGCCGACCAGTCCGCTTCCCGAGGAGAGCTACGCCGCCTACACCTCGACGTATACCTGGAAGCAGATCTACGAGCAGGAGTACCTCTACTCGGGGCCGCTGTTCACGCATCAGCTCTCGCACCTCTGGATCGACTTCCGCGACATCCAGGATCAGTTCATGCGCGAGCATGGCTCGAACTACTTCGTCAACAGCCGCTGCGCCACGTACGCGCAGCAGGCGTACGCGATTCGCAACCCGATGCAGTTCGAGGGCTACGGCGAGCTGTGCTGGGGTCTGACCGCCAGCGACGGTCCGGGGTGCGCGACACACAAGGTCGGCGGCGTCGAGCGAACGTTCTTCGACTATCTGGCGCGCGGGGCGCCTTACGGACCCGACGATGGAACCATCGCGCCGTGGGCCGCCGTCGCCTCGCTGCCGTTCGCGCCCGAGATCGTGCTGCCGACGATCCGGCACTTCCAAAAGCTCGAGCTCGATCTGCACGAAGTGTACGGCTTCAAGGCGACCTTCAACCGTACCTTTCCTGTGGCGGAGGGCCGCTTCTGGGCTTCGCCGTTTCACATCGGCATCGACCAGGGCCCGATCGCCCTGATGATCGAGAACTATCGCACCGGTCTGATCTGGGGCCTGATGCGCCGCTGCGAGCCGATCCGCACCGGCCTGCGCCGCGCCGGATTCCGGGGCGGATGGCTTTGATCGCCCCGGCCCGCCTTTAGGCATGTCGGTTGGTGTCACGCTTGGCGTGGCATCCCATCTGCGTCATCGGCTCGTAGCGGCGCAATCCGTTGTCGCATTGCGCCGCGCTGCCTGCGGGAACTATGGCCCTCTGCATGACTCTACCTACGACGGTAGCCGACCCAAAGCCGGCGCTCCTTGCGCTGCCAGCCCAGCCGGACGGCGTGCCGTGGCCGACGCAGGTCTGGCCGCGGGCCGATCTCGATCCGCGGGTGGACCGCGACGCGCTCGAGCAGTTGTTGGAGCGAGCCTTCGGCGACGCCGAGCCGGACGACCTGGAGCGGACGAATGCCGTCGTCATCGTGCAGCGTGGCGCCATCGTCGCCGAGCGCTATCGCGCCGACGTCGATCCGGATCGCGCCTTCATCTCGTGGTCGATGGCGAAGAGCATCACCAGCTGCCTGATCGGCATTCTGGTGCGCGACGGCCGGGTGGATGTCTCCCAGCCGATAGCGGTGAAGGAATGGCCCGCCGGCGACCCGCGGCGCCGCATCACGATCGACCAGATGCTGCGCATGGTCGACGGTCTGCGCTTCCGCGAGGCCGAGCCCCTCGGCGATGGTTCGGTGCGCTACTATGCGGCGGACGAATCCGACGTCATCCCGATGCTGTTCGGGATCGGCAAGGACGACGTCGCCGCCTTTGCCGCCACCCTGCCCTGTCAGGCCGAGCCGGAAGCGCGCTGGAACTACAACAGCGGCGCCAGCAACCTGCTCGCCCGCCTGGTGCGCGAAAGGCTCGGTACCGACGAGGCCGGAATGCGGGCCTTCATGCAGAGCGAGCTCTTCGAGCGCATCGGCATGAGGACCGCCGACCCACGTTTCGACGCCGCCGGCAACTTCATCGGCTCGAGCAGTTGCTACTGCAGCGCGCGTGACTTCGCCCGCTTCGGCTACCTGTATCTGCGCGACGGGATCTGGGACGGCGAGCGCATCCTGCCCGCGGGCTGGGTCGACTATTCGCGCACCCCGTCGCCGCAGTCGGACGGCATCTACGGCGCCCATTTCTGGGTCGTCCCAGGCAGCCTCGGGCTCTTCTACTGCAGCGGCGCCTTCGGCCAGCGTATCCTCATCAGTCCCAAGCTCGATCTCGTGGTCGTCCGCCTCGGTGTGACCGCCCCGCACAAAGTCGCTGCCGTCGTCCGCTACTGCAAGGAATTGGTCGACGTGTTCCGGCCGACTGCAGGGTGAGAGTGCGGCACGGCTGGCTCGACGCACCCGCACGAATCCGACCTGCCTCTTCTCCGACCCGCCTCTTCGGCGCGCTCACGATCGGCCGTAACGAGATCGGCGCGCAGGCCTTGCCGAGAATGAGGAAAGCAAACCACGGATTGCGCGGACACTGAAGAAGCCGCCGCTGTCCAGATCGGCCCAGCGCTCTACAGCCGCGAAGGTACCGAAGACAGGGACCGGAGGGCGCCCACTTCAGCGATGCTTGCCGACCTCCCAGCCGGCTCGCGTCAAGTGCTGAAGCGCGTGCGCCTCGCCATCGGCGACCGCGAGGTGCCGATCAAGATCAAAAAGGTGAGCCCGTGGCAGATCAACCACGTGGTCGCGAAGCGCTACCGCAACGGACGCCTGTTCCTCGCCGGCGACGCGGCGCACCGCCATCCGCCTGCCAACGGCCTGGGCAGCAACACCTCGATCCAGGATGCGTACAACATCGCCTGGAAGCTCGCGCCGGTGATCTCGGATACAGCCGGCGATGCGCTGCTCGATAGCTACGACGCCGAGCGCCGGCCGGTGGGACGCAAAGTGGTCGACCGCGCCAAACGACACCCTCGGGCGGTGGATCCGCAGCCGCGAGATCGCGGACGACGGCTGCCTGCTGGTGCGCCCCGACCGCATCGTGGCTTGGCGATCGGCGACCGCCGTCGCCGACCCCGAACAAGCCCTCTCCTCCGCCCTCGGACGGATCCTCGGGCGCGCGTGACGCAACCCAACGACGAAGAAAGAAAGGAGTTCCGAGAAATGCTCGAGCTATATCACTTCCCGTTCTCGACCTGCTCGCAGAAGGTCCGCCTGGTGCTCGCGGAGAAGGGCCTCGACTTCGTGTCGCACGAGGTCGACATCCTGTCCGGCGCGCAGCACGATCCTGCGTACGTCAAGCTCAACCCGAACCGCGTCGTGCCGACGCTGGTGCACGACGGACGGGTTCTGCTCGAGTCGACCCTGATCAATCAGTACCTCGACGAAGCCTTCCCCGAGCCACCGCTCCTGCCGGCCGACCCGCTCGGCCGCCACCGGGCGCGCATCTGGACCAAGCGTCTCGACGACAAGGTGCACGGCGCGACGGCGGTCGTCACCTTCGCCGTCGGCCCCCGCAACATCATCCTGCAGCAGCCCGCGGAGGTACGCGAGGCAAGCATCGCGGGGATCCCCGATCCGGTCGAGCGCGCCGCACGGCGTAGCGTGCTCGAACACGGCGTCGAGGCGCCTGAATTCGTCGAGGCGCTGCGCAAGATGCTGGTGCTGCTCGAGCAGATCGAGGAGGCGCTGCGCGCCCGGCCGCAGGGCTGGCTCACCGGCCCCGCGTACGGCCTCGCCGACGCTGCCCTCCTGCCCTACGTCCTGCGTCTCGACCACCTCGGCCTGACGGCGCTGGTCGCGGCGCCGGCGCGTCCGCGGCTCGCCGAGTGGTACGCGCGCTCGTGCGCGCGACCGTCGTTCCAGACCGCCGTCGCCGCGTGGATCCCCGACGGCGTGGTGGAGATCATGCGCTTTGGCGGCGAGGCCGCGTGGCCCACGGTCGAGGAGGCATCGCAGCGCCTTGCGGCTGCGGGGAATGCCGCGTAGTCGCGCCGGCGACCGATATCGTGCGCTCGTCACCACCAACCAAATCGAGGGAGTCGCGTCGATGAAGACTGGCAACGCCGTATACTGGGTGGCCACGATCGTCACCGGGCCGGTGTTCCTCGCGGCGGGCGCGGCAAACGTCCTGCGCGCCGAGGCGCCGCTCCGCGCCATCCTCGCCCTCGGCTATCCCGCCTACCTCCTCGGCATCCTCGGGGCGTGGAAGGTGCTCGGCGCCGTCGCCATCCTCGCACCCGGCTTACCCCGGCTGAAGGAGTGGGCCTATGCCGGCATCACCTTCGACCTCACCGGTGCCGCACTCTCGCATGCCGCGGTCGGCGATCCGGCGCCGCAGGCGATCGCTCCGCTGCTGCTGCTCGGGGTCGCCGCCGCGTCGTGGGCGCTGCGGCCGGCGAGCCGGGTGCTGGCACGGTGATCGGCGATCCGCGAGCGCCGCAGGCGCGCCGGCGTTCGCCGCTCGGCGACGCGTCCGTCGATCGGACGGCCCCATCTATATCGCCGACACCGGCCATCGGCGCATCGAGGTCTACGATCCGAGCGGCCAACTCGTGCGCGGGCGCGGCGCGAAGGGCGACAAGGTGCACGTGGGCGACGTTTGCGTCCGGTACCAACCGGCGCGGTGCGGCCACCTTGATGCTGCAGGCGGAGGGCGTTGGTGATCCGCGACGGCAACGATGCCGAACTGTGGGCGTTTGGCCATTGGATCGGGTGGTCGTTCAGGCTGAACGAGTCTCGGAAGCAGAAGGATTGCTTCTGACCAGCGCAAATCGGTACTGCCCCAACTGCAGCTTCGGCAGCAAGCGCAGGTTGCGCGCGAACACGTAGATGCCGCTGGCGGCAGTCAACAGGTCACCGACGAGCTCGAATACAAAGTCGTACTGCTGGATCACCTGCGGCGACAGACCGACCGCGAGCGCCAGGATCCCGAGCACGACGCCGAAAACGGCCAGCGTCACCACGACGGCCAGCAGGCTGGGAAGGGTGTACGGCGAGCCGCGCAGGATGCCCCACAGAATCCTGCGCCACTCGGCCCGGGTGAGTTGCGCGGCATCGACTTCGACCAGCGACGGCTGACGTGACCTGGGCACATTCATATTCGGCATCCGTTCGTCTCCGCGTCCCCGACGAGCACTGGCGTTCCAAGTTTGAGTACACGACGCGGCATAACCTTGGGACGAAAAGCGACCGCAGGAGCGTGGTCAGTCGTTGCTCGTTGACTCCGAAGCGCTACGCGCCGAGTTCCTCGGCGCCGATCGCCAACCATTCGTCCGCTGAACCGCAAGCGACGAAATGACCGGCTGTCTCGACTGGGTGCCAGACCGCTCCAGGCATTCGGTCTGCCACCGTCTTGTTGATGAAATCCGGCACCAGTCGATCATCGAGTCCTTGCCACATGTGGACGCGCCGTTCGATCGTTCGCACGTCGAAAGCCCAGCTCCGATAGAGGAGCTCACTGTCGCGCACGAGCCCGTCGCTACCCTGAGCGAAGCATTCGGCGCTCGCCTCGCAGAAGGCGGTTTCGACATCCGGCTGCAGCAGGATCTGCCGGTCGTAGTCGTTGACGACCTTCAGCAACTGCTTGAAGTAGGTGGCGCGGAAGTGTTCGGCGGTGATGCCGAGGGCTGCGTACATGAGGCGCAAGCCAACGTCGAAATGCAGTGCGAGGAATCCCCCCAGCGCGTCGGCCTTGGAAAGGTGATCGGCTGCCCAATTGTCACCGAAGGTTCCGTAGCTTCCGCCCGCGATGCTGCTGACGTGGCGCAGGCGGAGCGGATCGATGTACGCCGCCGCCGCCAGTGCCCACGGGCCACCCTCCGACCAGCCCGTCACTCCGAACTCACGGTATCCCAACGCATCGGCGATCGCCGTCACGTCGTCCGCCCAGCCAGCGTATGTGCGCGTTGCCTGCGGACTGGACTGCCCTATTCCCGGTCGGTCTACGCATACGAAGCGCAATCGATGCTTCGCGGCGGAATGTGCGAAGAGACGCGCTTCGAGGCGGCTACTCGGTCCACCATGATTGTGGATGACCAGCGGCCCGTGCGGATCGCCGACTTCGAGATATGTGAGGTTGCGGCCGTCTTGGGTTGTGACCGTCTTGGTTGCTTCGATGGGGGAGTTTGCGGATCGCGAAGCGGAAGCTGGGTCATCAGCTCGCGGTCCATTGTGAGTGGTATCCATTGTTCGGCTCCGCTGACGCGCAGTGCGACAGGCGTCAGCGTGTGATGGTTGATACGGCTGATCATGAGTTGGAGGCAATGCTGCGATGATCGAAGGCTCTTGCCACTGCGGCGCGGTTCGCTGGCACTTTGACGGCCAGCCGGACGGAGCCACCGCGTGCAACTGCACGGTGTGCCGACGCTACGGCGTTCTCTGGGCCTATGATTACGAGAATCAACGCATCAGCGTCCTCGGCACAACCCAGCCGTACGCGCGGGGCACGGCGATCGAGTTCCACTTCTGTCCCGTCTGCGGGTGTGTCGCCTTCTGGCGGGCACAGCGCAAAGACGAGACCGGCCGTCGCCGCATCGCCGTCAACCTGCGCCTCGCCGAGCCAGCAGCCGTCGCCCGGATCCCCATCGATCACTTCGACGGGCTGAATACCTTCGAGGACCTGCCGCGCGACGGTCGATGCGTCGCCGACTACTGGTTCTAGCAAAGTCGCGCGGCGCCCCGCGCCGCGATCGGTTCTCGCCATCGCCGCGCCTCGCCCCGGTGGTCAGGCGAGCCGGGCGCTCGTCACGGTCAGACGCGGACCGACTCACGCTCTAGAACGCGTACTCAGGCAGGACGACGTCGTCGCGCAGGTCGCGGCCAATGACGAGGTTCGCGACCAGCGGGAAGCGGAAGAGTCGGCTGACGAGGTCGCGGACCGTGACGCCGAGCGTGGTCGCGGGCGCGAACGATGACGCGAAGCGCGCCGCCGTGCGCTGCTTGCCGGCGAGGAACGGCCGCATGCGCTCCTCGTAGCGCGCGAACGCGAGCGCGTAGTCGCTGCCGGACGCGTGGAGTTCGCCAGCCAATACGTAGGCCCCCGCGATCGCCAGCCCGGTCCCCTCACCGGCGAGGAGCGAGACGCAAGCCGCGGCATCGCCGAGCAGCGCGGTGCGACCGCTCGTCCAGCGATCCATCCGGATCTGGCTCACGCTATCGAAGTAGATCTCGTCGACGTCCGCCATGGCGGCGAGGATGCGCGGCGCCTCCCAGCGGACGTCGGCGAAGACGCCCGCCAGCGCCGCCTTGCGCTCGTCTTCGGTGGCGGGCGTGGCGCCCGTCAAGCACTCGTCGCGAAACACCATCAGCACCAGCGTCCGATCGTCGCGCATCGTGAAGCGCGAGATCTGCCGGCCGGCGACGGCGTGGCTCACGTAGACCAGCTCGTCGCGCGGACGGTAGCCAACGAGCTCGAAGGCGGCGACGTGGTAGCCGAGCGACACCGCGAAGCGCACGTCCGGCCCGAAGACGAGCTTGCGGACGCGCGAATGCAGGCCGTCGGCGCCGATTACCAGGTCGACCTCGCGCGCAGCGGCATGGTCGAAGCCGACGCGCACCGAGTCGCCACGATCGTCGATGCTGGCGACCGAGTCGCCGAAGATGGTCTCGACCCGGCCGTCGAGCGCGCCGGAGATTGTCGCCGATACGTCGTAGCGCCTGACGCTCGCGAAGCGCCCCTTCGTCATGCGCAGCAGCGAGTCGACCGGGAAACCGCCGCTCGTGCGGCCGCTGGCGTCGACGAAGCGCACCTCGCGCACCTGGTAGCCCAGCTGATGAATGCGCGGCAGGACGCCCATCTTTTCGGCGACGTCGTAACCGACGCCCCAGAAGTCGATCACGTAGCCGCCGCTGCGCGGGCGTGGCGCCGCCTCGACCAACATCACGTCGTGGCCGGACTTCGCGAGCCAGTACGCGAGCGACGGGCCCGCGATGCCGGCACCGTTGATGACGATCCTCATCGGCGTCCTGCAATCTTATCACGACCGCGGACGCCGACCAGCGAGGCGAACTCGTACACCATGCGAAGTGGGGGGCGGTCAGTTCGCGATCCAGGTTCGGCGTTTTTCCACTGTTCCCCGTTCCAATGTGCTCAGTAGTAGGCCAGGCACAGGTACTTCATCGGGGTCTCCTCCGAGGTTCTTGGGCGTCGACCAACCCCGACAGCGTCGACAACGCGGCCACCTTTTGGGCGGCGAACATCTCGCTCGAGACCGACAACTCGCTGCAGTTCTTCAGCGGCCAGATCGACCTCAACGGCGCGCGCACGGATCTGCCGGCGAACTTCGAGGGCTTCGCGCCACAGCGGACGACCTACCAGAATGTCCTCGGGTTCGACGCCGACGAGACCCTGCAGCGCACCTGGAACATGGGCGGCTGCATGGGCTGCCACGGCACCGCCGCCGTGCAACTCGGCAGCGATTACAGCTTCACGCTCGGCGACGGCCGCGTCCTCGCACCCGAGCGCAACCTGTAGCGCCACCCCGCAGGCGGGCGGCTCTTCGGCCCAACGGCCGACCGGTGCCGGGGATGCTCGAGCCTTGGAGAATCCCTCATCAGGCAGTCACGACTTCTCGGCGCCTCACTGCTAGACGACGAGTATGACGGAC
>JBDTNU010000076.1:0-12585 GCA_039933535.1 Caldimonas sp.
GTCCAGGGACTGGTGTCACGCCTCCTTCGCTCCTCGGAGGTGTAGAGGGGCCGGCCTGTTTCCGCTCGGGTCCCGCACGCTTGCATCGACTGCTGCCTCGTTACGCCTGCTGTGAGGCAAATCTAGACCGGGCTCGCAAATATGTCAATCAGGCTAGACGTACATAAAAATTGACACTACAGTGATCCGAAAAGAAGGAAGAAACGATCGCTTGTCAAAGCGATGGGTACACGGATTGACGCTGCCGACGGGCGGCAGTAGAAGCTCATACGCGACCTGAGGGCGGCAACAGCCCGGTATCGCAATCGATCAGTCTCCGCCGGCGGCATCGGCGGCGGCGGACCTTGAAAACGGCTGCACGACGAATGCATTCGCGAGGAGACGACATGGAGAGCTTGCCGCAGGAATACCCGAAGCGTGACAACGTCTCGGGGGCTATCGGTAGATCGGAATGCGAGGCTCTGCAGCCCGCGCTCGCAGTGGTCGAAGCGGCAAACGACATGCGGATGAGGCAGCTGGTGCGCGCGATCGAGCAGGAGGTCATTCCGCGACTCATGCTGGCGCATCGAACCAGCGTCGATGCGCCGTCTCGCACCGCGGACAAGGTTCGCGCGATCGGCCACGACGAGGTCAAGCACTTCGCCAAGCTCGTGCTATCGACCGACGAAGACTCGGCATTTTCCGCGGTGCTCGCCTATCGCGCCGGCGGCGCCTCCATTGAATCGATCTACCTCGACCTGCTGGCGCCGACGGCTCGCTACCTCGGTGAACTGTGGACCGACGACCTCTGCAATTTCACCGACGTGACGGTCGGGCTGGGCCGTCTCCAGCGCGTCCTGCGCGAGCTCAGCCCAGCGTTCGGCCTGGCGATCGACGAATCGGCAGACGGCCTCAGCGTCCTGCTGCTGCCCAGCCCCGGCGAGCAGCACACCTTCGGGCTGGTCATGGTCGGTGAGTTCTTTCGCCGCGCCGGCTGGGACGTGAGCGGCGGCGCCTGGACCACCGGTGCCGATGCCGCCACGCTGGTTGGTGCGCAATGGTTCGACGTGGTCGGTTTTTCCCTTGGTGCCGAGATTCACCTGAATTCGCTCGCCGAGAGCATCGCTGCCGTGAGGCAGTCGAGCTGCAACCCGAACGTCGTCGTGCTGGTCGGCGGTCCGCTGTTCGGCGAGCGTCCCGAATACGTGAAGCAGGTGGGCGCCGACGGCATGACAATGGAGGGTCGTGATGCGCCCTCTCTGGCAGGGCGACTGATCGCCGAGAACGCGAAGAATCGCGTTGTCCGCCGAGTTGACGAATCGCCCGATCTACCCAACCGGTGATCGCCGCCTTGCGAGGCGTCGGTCTCGAAGACCGTGAACGAGAACGCGATGCCCACGCAAGACCGGATGGCCGGCGCATGAGAGAGTTTGAATCGCCGGCGCGCTCGCTCGGCGATCTCGACGCCGACGTCGCCGGCCGGCTGATCGCCGCCGCCGCCGACGTGGCGCTGATCATCGACGACGAGGGCGTGATCCGGGATCTTGCATTCGGCAGCGAGGAGCTGCTGCGCGAGGGCTACTACGAATGGCTCGGCAAGCCTTGGGCCGAGACCGTGACGATCGAAAGCCGGCCCAAAGTGGCGGGCCTGTTGCGCGACTCGCGCGCCAACGCGGCGCCCCGCTGGCGTCACATCAATCACCCGTCGGCCGAGGGCGCCGACCTGCCGATGTCGTACGCCGCGATCGCATTGCCCGCGGCGGGCCGGGCCAAGTCGATTGGCCGCGCGGTCGTGTTCGGGCGCGACCTGCGCGCCAACGCGGCCCTGCAGCAGCGGCTTGTCAGCGCCCAGCAGGCGATGGAGCGGGACTACTGGCGCCTGCGCCACATGGAAACGCGTTACCGGTCGCTGTTCCAGGTGGCGGCCGAAGCGGTGCTGATCGTCGACGCGGCGAGCGGCCGGCTCGACGAAGCCAACCCGGCCGCAGCCGCCCTGTTCGGTGCCGACGCCTCTCGCCCTGGCTCGATGTTGTCCGAAAGCTTCGACGCACCGGGCCGTCTTGCCGTGCAGGCCCTGCTGGCACATGTCAACGCCAACGGCAAGGCCGAGGGAGTCGTCGCCCGGCTCGCCTCGAGCGGCGCCGAATTGCGCGTCGCGGCTTCGCTCTTTCGCCAGGAGAAGACGACCCATCTCCTGGTGCGCGTGTCGCCGGCCGAAGACGCGATCGCCGGCGCCGAAGCCCATGCCCACAGCGCCTTGCTCAAGCTGATCCAGGCGGCGCCCGACGCTTTCGTGGTGACCGACCTCGAAGGCGGCATCCTCAGTGCCAACCGCGCCTTCGTCGAGCTGGCACAGCTTGCCACCGAAGCCCAGGTACGCGGCCAGTCGCTCGAGCAGTGGCTCGGGCGAACCGGTGTCGACCTGAACGTGCTCATCTCCAATCTTCGCCAGCGAGGCTCGGTGCGCCTGTTCGCCACCGTGATGCGCGGCGAATACGGCATGACCAGCGACGTCGAGATTTCCGGCGTGGCCGTCACCGATGGCGAGCTGCCGTGCATGGGATTCACGATCCGCGACGTCAGCCGGCGCCTGGCGGGAGAGTCGCGCACCGGGCGCGAGATGCCGCATTCGGTGGGGCAGATGACCGAGCTCGTCGGTCGCGTGCCCCTGAAAGACATCGTTCGCGATACCACCGACCTGATCGAGCAACTCTGCATCGAGGCTGCGCTCGAGCTGACGCGCGACAACCGTGCATCGGCCGCCGAAATGCTCGGCCTGTCGCGGCAAAGCCTGTACGTGAAACTGCGCCGCTTCAACATCGGCGACCTGACCGCCGCACCATCGGAAGAGTAGCCGCCGTGCTCCTCGGGTGTAAGCCTGAGTTGACGATGACGTTGTCAGATGCAAGCATAGGCGCATGGCCAGACCGGCGCTGTCCGCAGTAGCGGAATTGCTCAAGCCCATCACTTGGTTTCCGCCGATGTGGGCCTTCGTCTGCGGCGTTGTTGCCTCCGGCGTGTCTGCCGAAGGGCGCTGGCCGCTGATCGTCGTGGGCGTCGCTCTGGCGGGGCCACTCGTGTGTGCCAGCAGCCAGGCGGTGAACGACTGGTTCGATCGTCACGTCGATGCGATCAACGAACCGCAGCGTCCCATTCCCTCGGGGCGCATGCCGGGCCGCTGGGGCCTCTTCATCGCCATCCTGTGGACCGCGCTGTCGCTTGCCGTCGCATCGTTCCTCGGCGTCTGGGGTTTTGCCGCCGGCGCGGTCGGTCTGTTGCTCGCGTGGGCCTACAGCGCCCCGCCGTTGCGCCTGAAGCGCAACGGCTGGTGGGGCAATGCGGCTTGCGGCCTCTGCTACGAGGGCCTGGCCTGGCTGACCGGCGCGGCAGTGATGGCAGGTGGAGCGATGCCCGAGTTGCGTTCCTTCGCGCTCGCCTTGCTCTATAGCGTGGCGGCGCACGGAATCATGACCCTGAACGACTTCAAGTCGGTCGAAGGCGATCGGCAGATGGGCATCGGTTCGCTGCCGGTCCGACTTGGCGTCGACCCGGCCGCGCGCGCCGCATGCGCGGTCATGATCGTGCCGCAGTTGTTCGTGGCCGGTCTGCTGGTCGCCTGGAATCAGCCCGGCCATGCCATCGCCGTCGGCGCATTGGTGGTTGCGCAACTCTTGCTGATGCGCAGGTTTTTGCGCGATCCGACCCTGCGCGCGGTCTGGTACAGCGGCTTCGGCGTGCCGCTGCTCGTGATCGGCATGATGGTCAGTGCCTTCGGCCTGCGCGGCTCATGAACGGCACGCAAGCGCGCCCGCCTGCGCCGGCTGGCATCGAGACCTTCGACGTCGTCGTCATCGGCGGCGGCCCGGCCGGCGCGACCGCCGCCGACGACCTGGCGCGGCGCGGCCGCTCGGTGCTGCTGCTCGATCGCGCCGGCCGCGTGAAGCCTTGCGGCGGGGCCATCCCGCCGCGCCTGATCAAGGACTTCTCGATCCCAGATTCGCTGCTCGTGGCGCGCGCGACTTCGGCGCGCATGGTGTCGCCCGCCGATGTGAAGGTCGACATCCCGATAGAGAACGGCTTCGTCGGCATGGTGGATCGCGCCTGCTTCGACGAGTGGCTGCGCGAGCGGGCTCGCGAGCACGGCGCGACGCGCCGCTTCGGCAGCTTCAAGTCCTTCGCGATCGACAGCGACGGAACCACCATCGTCCACTACCTCGGGCGCGAGCGGGAGCGAAAAGGCGGCGAGGGAATTGCAGCCTGCGTTCGCGCCCGTGCCGTCATCGGCGCCGACGGCGCCCGCTCGCTGGTCGCGAAGGAAGCGAAGGTGCCGAAGGCCGAGCGCACGCGCTATGTCTTCGCGTACCACGAGATCGTGCGCGCGCCGGCGGTCAAGCCCGCCGACTACGACGGATCGCGTTGCGACGTCATCTATCGTGGCAAGCTGTCGCCCGATTTCTATGGCTGGATATTTCCGCACGGCGACACGCTGTCGATCGGCACGGGCAGCGCCGATCGCGGCTTTTCCCTGCGCGGCGCCGTGGCCGAGTTGCGCGCCACCGCACAGCTCGGGGGCACGGAGACGCTGCGTCGCGAAGGCGCGCCGATTCCGATGAAGCCGCTGCCGCGCTGGGACAACGGCCGCGACACCGTACTCGCCGGCGACGCCGCGGGCGTGGTCGCGCCGGCGTCGGGCGAAGGCATCTACTACGCCATGGTGGGCGGCCGCCTGGCCGCCGACTCGGCCGACGAGTTTCTGCGGAGCGGCGACGTGCGGGCTCTCGCCCTGGCCCGCAAGCGCTTCATGAAGGCCCACGGCAAGGTGTTCTGGGTGCTCGGAATCATGCAGCGCTTCTGGTACTCGTCGGACCGGCGGCGCGAACGGTTCGTCAGCATCTGCAAGGACAAGGACGTGCAGCAGCTCACCTTCGATGCGTACATGAACAAGGAGCTGGTGCGCAAGCGGCCGATGGCGCACGTGCGCATCTTCCTGAAGGACATGGCGCATCTGGTCGGCCTCGCCCGTGTCTGACACAGCGGCGCTGCGCAAGCCGCCGCGAACGCCTCGCTGGAAAGCGGTCACCGCGGCGGCGAGCGCGGCGCTGGCCGTCGCGGTGCTCGGCGGCCTGTCGACCGACATCGGACCGTGGTATCGGTCGCTCGCCGAGCCGTGGTGGAAGCCGCCCGACGCACTGTTCGCGCCGGCCTGGACGCTGATCTACGCCTGTGCCGCCATCGCTGGCGTGAAGTCCTGGCAACGCGCGGTCAGTCGCCCGTGGCGCGAATGGATGCTCGGCCTGTTCGCGATGAATGTGTTTCTCAACGTGAGTTGGAGCCTGCTCTTCTTTCGCATTCGCCGGCCCGATTGGGCCCTGGTCGAAGTGGGCCTGCTGTGGTTGAGCATCCTGGTCTTGATCGTCTTCCTCGGGCGTGTTTCGCGCACCAGCGGCTGGCTGCTCGCGCCTTACCTGGTGTGGGTCAGCTTTGCCGCGGTGCTGAACCTCGCTGTGGTTCGCCTGAACGCGCCGTTCGGATCCTGAGACGCCTTCGTGGTCGACTGGCTCGCCAGCCCCCGCATCGTCGACGCGGTGATCGCGATCGCCGCGCTGGAAGCGATCTTCCTGATCGCTTATCGCTGGCGCACCGGGCGCGGAATCGCAGCAGCGCGGTTGTTGCCCAACCTTGCCGCCGGTTTCCTGCTCATGCTCGGCCTTCGCGCCGCCTTGGCTGGCGCGGTCTGGCCATGGCTGCCAGCGAGTCTCGCGGGTGCCGGGCTCGCACACCTGATCGATCTTCGGTTGCGATGGAATCGGTCTTGAGCCTCATGGCGTCGTTGCGTCCCCGCAAATCCTCGGTCGTCTCACCCAGGCCATTCGGTCGCCAACCTGGCGGCTTGAGCAGGTAGCCCAACGCCTCGCGTCCCGATTCGGCGCTTCGCAGATCGCGCCACAACGCGCGCCATTGGTTGAACTCGACGACCAGAAGGTTGTAGCTCGTCATGGGTCGCACCAGTCCATATCGGCACGGCACGTCGGAACGCTCCGCGATGCAGGTGCCGAACAGGCGGTCGAAGACGATCAGCACGCCGCCGTAGTTGCCATCGAGGTACTCGAGATTGGCCGAGTGATGGACCCGATGCGCGGACGGCGTGTTGAAGATCCATTCCAGCGGGCCCAGGCGCGGAATCCAGGTGGCGTGGATCCAGAACTGGTACAGCAGGTTGAGCGACAACAGCATCAGCACGATGCGCGGCGGCATGCCGAGCAGAGGCGCGATCATGAAGAAGGCGAGGGTGCCGGTGAGCTTGCCGGTCCAGCCGAAGCGGTACGCCGCCGACAGGTTCAGCTGGTTGGGCGAATGATGGATGGCGTGGGTGCACCAGAACCAGCGCACACGATGCGCCGCGCGGTGGTACCAGTAGTAGCAGAACTCCGAGCCGACAAAGCATGCCGCCCACCCGGTCCAGTGGCCCATCGGCAGCGTCCACAGACGGTGTTGCCAGAACCAGCCCATGGCATCGGTCCAGAAGGCCAGCGGCAGCAAGAAGCGCAAGGGGTACTCGCGAACCAGGAAATCGACCACGGACACCGTCGATGCCTTCCAGTCGTAGCTGTGCCACCCGCTGCGCAGCGAAAGCACGAGCGCTTCGAGCAACGACGAAGCCAGCACGATGACGACGGCGGCCTTGAGGATGGTGAACAGCACATCCATGGCATCTATTTCCGGAGCGCGACCCTTTGGCCGGCGATGGATTGCAGCCTAGGGGCGACCGCCACCCGCGACAAGCAAGCTGGGACGAGACGCGACTGCCGTGTGGCGACCGGAGTGCGCGACCCTAGCGCTGGAGGTGCGCTACGAGGGCCGCGCGATGCTGCCGGCTGCACGGCACTTCGGCGCCGCTTTGCAGCACGACCGTGGCGTCGCTCTTGCCGCGCGGTCGGAGCGACTGCACGCGGGCCAAGGCGACGGCTGCACCGCGATGGGTGCGCGCGAACGCGGGGCCGAGATCGCCGAGCAGCGCTTCCAGCGTTCGGCGCATCAACAGCGAGCGACCGTGGAGATGCACGTGGACGTAGTTGTCCGCCGACTCCAGCCACTCGATGTCGGCAACGCGCACGACATGCGTTGCGCCTCGATCCGCGATCAGCAGTTGCGCAGGCGGCACGCCCATGCCGCTGCGAGCCACCTTGCGTGACGAGGCGCGCAGGCGCTCGATCGCCCGGCCGAGGCGCTCGGGCTCGACCGGCTTCAGCAGGAAGTCGCACGCGTGCGTGTCGAAGGCCTTCAGAGCGTGTCGGTCGAAGGCGGTCACGAACACGAGCGACGGCCCGCCGTCCGGAAGCGAGGCGGCCACGTCGAAGCCGTCGATCTCGGGCATCTGAACATCGAGGAAGATCACGTCGGGCTGCAATTCGGCGGCGAGCGCCAGCGCCGCGCTGCCATCGGCCGCCTCGCCGACGACCTCGAGATCGGCAAAGTCGCCAAGCATGCGGCGCAGCTTGCTGCGCGCCGGCGCCTCGTCGTCGACGATCAGTGCGCGCACGGCAGCTCGACCCGTGCGATCAGCCCGCCACCCGGTCGCAGCTGCAAGCTCAGGCTGGCCCGCGGGCCGTGCAGCGATTGCAATCGGCGCGCCAGATTGCCAAGTCCGACGCCGTGCACTGCCGGGAGCGCCTGCGACTCACCGTCGTCCTCCACCTCGATCTGCAACTTCCCAGCGGCATGCGCGGCACGAATGACGACGTGCGTGAGCTCGCGCCGCCGTTCGACGACATGCCGGAAGCAGTTCTCGAGCAAGGGCTGGAGGCCGAGCGTGGGCACGATGCAATGCCCCGCGCCGGGGTCGATTTCCCATCGAATGTCGACGCGATCGGCGAAGCGCTGGACCATGATGTCGGCGTAGGCGTGCAACAGCGCCAGCTCGTCCGCCAGCGGCTGCTCGGCTCGCTGGCTGGCGTCGGTGGCTGCGCGCAGCAAGGCCGCCAGACGCGTGAGCAGGGCGTCCGCCAGGTCGGGGTCGCTGTGAATCAACGAAGACACAGTATTCAGCGCGTTGAAGAGAAAGTGCGGCTGCAGTTGCTGCGTCAGTTGGGCGAGCTGCGCCTCCTGCGCCAGACGCGCCTGCTGCTCGGTGCGCAGCCGCTCGGTTGCCCAGCCCCGGTACGAGCGGATTCCGAACTGGATGCCGCCCAGCAGCGCGTAGTAGAGGATGAACTTGAACGCCTCGTAGGCCAGCACCTCGAAGCGCAGATCTGGTTGGAATCGCTCGCCCGCGAACGGATAGAGGAGCATGCGCATCAGGTACATCGCCGCGACGAAGGCGACCAGTTGAACCGGCATCCATGCCCACATGCGGAGGAACCATTGCGCTGGCTGTCCGAGCAGATGGTCGAAGCGGGGCGAGCGATGAATCTGAAGAATGGCCAGTACCGTCGCGACGATTGCCGACGAGCCGTAGTCGACGAACGGTCGCCACATATGGTGCCCGCCGGACCACAAGTATTCCTGTGCACCGAGACCGAAAAGCAGCACCCAGAAAGTGGCCCATGTCCACAGCAGCCGCCGCCATGGAATCCTGCGTCGGGTCTCGAGACCCGGATCGTCTGCGCTCCTGGAAGGAGCTGGAATTGACCTCGTCACAGCGCCATTCTGGACTCGATGGCTTCTGCCCACCGCATGCGACGCAAGCGCGTCTCGATGCGCTTGTTCAAGCGCGTTGCAGGTACGTGATCGCTGCCGTGACCGTCGCCACCTGAGCTTCGTTGCACTGGGTGGGCGTGGTTGTCGGGCTGTCGGGGTAGACCTCGGTGGTGGTGACAAAGCGCGCATCCGTCATGCCGCCGCATAGACCTGAGCTCCGCTTGGCGAGGTTGATCACGCCCTCCTGCTGCAATGCTGCACCGATGATTCGGCCGTTCGCGTCGGGCGTGGCGATGTGAGTGACCCGTCGCACAGCGTCGATCAGCGCCCGCTGGAAGTCGGGCACGGGTCGTTCGGTGTCGCCCACGAGATAGAAGCCATCGGGGATGGCGTGCCAGTCGAGCGCCGCGCCGTCGCGCGCGGCCTTGGCGGGGCCGAACTCGCTGTTGTCGCTGTCGGTGGTTTCATGCAGATCGACATGCACGTCGACCCGCCCGCAGTGTGCGGCCACGCATGCCATGGCCAAGGCCGATTCCGCGGCGAAGCTGGCCTGCTTGAACTGCCGGTTCGGATCGAGCGCGTCGGGGTTCCAGCGATTGACGGTCTCGTAGCCCCACGGGCTGATACATGGCAGCACCAGCAAGTTGATCGTTTCTGCATGGCGACCGAACTCGTGCTCGAGCCACTGCAAGGCGCCCTGCACGCCGCTGGTTTCGTAGCCGTGAACGCCGCCCGTGACCACCGCCACGGGGCGATCCGGGTTCCATGCCCGGCTGCGCACGGCGAAAAGCGGATAGCTGCCCAAACCGAGGCGTGCGTAGTCGAGAGCACCGTAGCGGAACAGTTCAGCCTGTGCGGGCAGGCGAGCCTCGAGCGGCGCAACCACTTCGGCGGCGTAGCTGCGCTGAAGCCGCTGGCGACCGAGCCACGCGCCCTTCTCAGTCGCGCCCCAGGGCGTGCCGGGAATGCCGATCGGATACTGCGCAGTATTTTTGGGAGGGCTCACGGCTTTTGACCAGGCTTTGTGGTGTGGCGGACGGTGGCGGATGTCGTCGACGCTCACGCCGTGATCTTGCGCACCTCTGAACGTGACGCGGGCGCTCCCACCAGAGGTGTGGAGCGCCCGCGGGTCTGGCTACAGAACCAACTACATCATGTCGGGATCTGCCCCAGACCTAGAGATTGAAAACATATCACCTCCTTTCGTAGTTGCCACGGAGCCGATAGATTAATCGTTTTGCACAGCGCGCGGTTGGAAGAGCATCGACGTGACATCGATCCTCAATGCACGAACAGCGCAATGAGAATGATGATTGGGATGGGAACGCCCAGGAAGAGCAAGAGAAGTGAACGCATGGGTGGTCTCCTGTGTGGTCGAGGTCAAAGGTCGCGGCGACGGCCGCCATAGGTCGCGGCGAGACTGGCGATGAAGGCGCCCACCAGCAGCGACACGAACAGCCAGAGGGCGGCGTATGAGGATGCGCGTCTTGCCTGGTCGGCCTTCTCTCGCGCGGCAGCTTCGGCGTCCTTCAGCTTGGCCTGCATGCGCGCGAAGGTGTCGGTCACGCGCTTTTCGGCATCGGCCTGAGAAAGCCCGGTGCGTTGGGCGATCACCTGCCCAAGGTACTTCGAGTCTTCGGGCGGCAGGGTTCCGTCGCGTGTGGCACTGGCGAAGATGCGCGTCACTTCAGCCGATGAACGGCCAGACGCCGTGCCGTCTGCGCCTGCATCGGACTGCGCTGGCGTCGAGGCGCCTTGATCCGCGGCAGCCGCGTCCTTCCTGAACAGGGAGTCGACAAAGTAGCCCACGCGTTCGGCCGAGCCGTCTCTGGCCGTAGCTGCGCCGGTTGACACTGCCGCCGTCGACATCGTGACCGCGCTGGCGACGCCCGACGCGCCCGCCTGTACGCCGCCGTTCAGGATGGAACCGATGACTGAGGTCAACAGTGCGGCGGTTGCCAGCGAGGCAAGTGCCCAGGCGAGGAAACCGTGCGCGGTATCGCGGAAATACACTTCGTCGACATGCGTGGACAACCATCGGCTCCTCAGCCGACCCGCAAGATAACCGCCCATGCCCGATGCCGCCAGCTGTGTGAAGGTGAGCCACAGGATGGTCGACACACCGAAGGTCGCGGCTTCGGCGCCACGACCCGAGAACGGCGACACCGAGGACAGCCC
This sequence comes from Caldimonas sp., assembly GCA_039933535.1. GTDB lineage: Bacteria > Pseudomonadota > Gammaproteobacteria > Burkholderiales > Burkholderiaceae_C > Schlegelella_A. Next base: position 10,795 of record JBDTNU010000076.1, read on the forward strand.
GAGCCCTGTCCCGAGGATCAGGAGAATCAGCGACAGCGCAGCAGCCGCGACGGCTCCGGCGACGATCGCAGCCCACGACACCGCCGAACTGCTCTGCGAAAAGGCATCATCGACCTGCGCTCGCATGCGCAAGTCGTCCCTCAGCACGGGCTCTTGGTTCATCTCTTCTCCCTCGTTTGAATTGAATCGGTCGTCAGACGCGACAACATGGCAAGCGTCGTGCCGCGCCAGACGACCGTGACGACCTCAAGCCTTCAGTTCCAGTTCTTTCTTCCGGGCGGACATCTTCGCGCGCAGGGCGACCAGGTCCATCCGGGAACGTCGGCACTTCGGAAACATTTCGGTGTGTTCCTCGATGACGTGGTGTTCGATGTAGTCACTGAGAACCTTGACCTTCGCATCGAAAAACTCGTCGCCGGGCTTGCCCGCCTGGATCTGTGCAATCAGTTCCTTCGCGGTCGCATGCTCGATGAGGGCCTCGTCCATCATGTCGACATCGAGACCGGCCTCTCGCGCCGCGGGGTAGAAGATCTCTTCTTCGATCTTCGTGTGCACGGTGAGCATCGCGCAGACCTTGTCCGCCAGTTCCTTGCGCTGAGACGGCAAGGCGTCCTTCTTCGCGAGCCTTTCGTGCTGCTTGAATATCTTGCCGGCCGCCAGGTGATCGGCCGACAAGAGGTCCACTGCGTCAGCCGGGCTCGCCCTCGGCGGCTTGGTGTTGTCCGCCGTGTTGTCGGGATAAGGCTTCTTCGCGGCCGTCTTGGGCCGGGCGTGCGGGGTCTTGGAGGCCACCGAAGATCGCTTCTTCACGGGGGTCTTTCTGCTTGCCATGATCTCTCCACTGGTTGGTTATCGGGCCATCGACGGCGAGCTGCGAGTACTGCTGCTCCGACCGTCCCGGCGAGGCTAAGAGATCAAAACCTGGTCGATCTAAGTAGCGGCCTCATGCTTTTGTAGGAGGACGTCTCCGGAAGAATCCGGCGATGGCACAGGCGCGCGTCGAGCGCGGTTATGCACCCGAGCGGTGGACAACCTTGTGCATATCGTTGCTTCGCAAGCCCGGAATGCAGTACCGCTCCGGGCTTGCGAAGCGTGCCCGCTAAAGTGGCAGGGACGGTGGAGCAGCAGTCGGCAGGCACGCGCTTCGCGAGCGCGGAATGTTTACCTAAGCCAGGAGCAGGCGAACCGCCCAGGCACAAGCGACCACGCGGCGAAGCCGGTGAAGGCGGCGGGGGTAAGGCTCATAGGGTCTTGTGACTCAGCGCAGCTTGGTACGAGAAAGACGCTTTGCGTTGGCGACGGCTTTGCGGTGGACTGGCGCGAGGCCTTTGCCCAGAACACCGAGCGCTGCCTTGTGGAGCTGGTTTGCCGTTGCTGCGGCGGACGGTTTCCTGCCCCTGGCGACCGAGAGGAACGACCGAAAGAACGAGGCCGCGAGCGTCTGATTGGCCAACGCCGCCTGTGCCGCCATGGCTTTCCAGGACTCGCCGAACGCAGAGTTCTTCTCGGCGACCATGCGCTCGAACTCCTTGCGGTCGCGTGGCGACAGCTTGGGGCTGGAGAGGGCCATGCGCGTCACGCGGTGCGCAACGACCTGCGGCACCGCGAACGCAAGCTCGGCAGCCTTTGCGGCGAGGGACTGGGCAGCGGAACTTCGACGGGTGACCATGAGGCTCTTTCGCGGGTGGGTTGCGGGACATTTTGCGCCGAGCCCGCAGCGGCGATCCGGCCGGCCATGTGCTCTGAGTCACGCCCGGCACCTTCACGCAGTTCGTTGCCGCGCTCGACGAG
>JBDTNU010000077.1:0-12529 GCA_039933535.1 Caldimonas sp.
TCGCCGAGCCGGCCGCCGAGCAGCAGGAAGCCGCCGCAGGTCAGCATGTAGGCGTTGACGACCCAGACCAGCGTCGCCTCGCTGAAGCCGAGGTCGGCCCGGATCGAGGGCAGGGCGACGTTGACGATGGTCACGTCGAGCACGGCCATGAGCACACCGAGGCAGACCACGCCAAGGGCGAGCCAGCGGCGGCGGCGGTCGCGGCGGGCCGCGTCGTCGTCGTTCGGATTCATTGCCTCGATCGTAGCCAAGGGATTCGAGCGGCCGGTGGCCGATCGCTCGCGTGGCTGGCGGAGAATCGCCGCATGGCACCGATCTTTCACATGATTGCCGGCGCGCCCGACGCGGTCGCGCCCTTCAGCCACGCGGTCGAGGCCGACGGCTGGGTCTTCGTCACCGGCCAGATGCCGTTCACGGGAACATCGGTCGACGAGCCGTATCCCGAAGGCATCGAAGCGCAGACGCACCAGGTGATGAAGAACCTCGAGACCGTGCTGAAAGGTTGCGGCCTCGGACTCGGCAGCGTGGTTTCGGCGCGCGTCTTCCTCACCTACTTCGACGCCGATTTCGCAGCGATGAATGCCGTGTACGCCAGCTACTTTGCACCCGGCAAGCGACCGGCGCGCACCTGCGTCGGTGTCACCGGGCTCGCCAGGGGCGCGCGCGTCGAGATCGACTTCGTGGCCCGGCGCTTCGCGTGAGCCACGCCTTCTTCGCGCCACCTTCCGGCGCGCGCTTCGCGTTGCGCAATCTGCGCGCACCGCGCTGCCTCGTGCGTGTCGATCTGCCCCGAGACGACACCGATCTCGTCGCCGTCGACCTGCTGATCGACGCCGGCCGGATCGCTGCGATCGAACCTGCGGGCCACCTGCCGGCGGAGCTCGGCCCGGACCTCGATGCGTCGATGGTCCTGCCCGGCATGGTCGATTGCCATACCCATCTCGACAAGGGCCACATCTGGCCGCGCCAGCCCAACGCCACCGGCGACGTACCCGGCGCGTCGCGCGCGACCGCGCTGGATCGTGCCGCGAACTGGAATGCCGACGACGTGCGCCGGCGCATGGAGTTCGGCCTGGCCACGGCCCATGCCAAGGGCGTGGTGGCGATCCGCACACACCTCGACTCGCTCGCGCCGCAGGCCGGCATCTCGTTTCCCGTGTTTCGCGAAGTGCGCGAGCGCTGGGCCGGTCGCATCGAGATGCAGGTCTCGTCGATCGCGCCGCTCGACGTCTTCATGGGCGAAGAAGGTCGGCAGCTCGCCGACATCGTCGCCGAGAGCGGCGGTCGGCTCGGCGCCGTCACGCGCTTCGCGACGTTTCCCGACGAGCCGATGCCGCCCGGGCTCGACGACGCGTTGGCACGGCTCATGGCGCTCGCCTCCGAGCGCGGGCTCGACCTGGACCTGCACGTCGACGAGTCGACCGATCCGCGCTCGCGCGCGCTGATTCGCGTCGCGCAGGTCGCGTCGCGGGTCGGCTTTGCCGGCCGCATCCTGTGCGGTCATTGCACTTCACTCGCGTTGCAGAGCGACGAGTTCATCGCCGCGACGATCGCCGCGTGCCGCGATGCGGGCGTCGACATCGTCAGCCTGCCGACCGTCAACATGTACCTGCAGGACCGCAGCGCGGAGCCACGCACGCCGCGCTGGCGCGGCGTCACGGTGCTGCACGAGATGAAAGCTGGCGGCCTGCGCGTGGCGGTGGCCGGCGACAACTGCCGCGATCCTTTCTACGCGTATGGCGACCACGACATGCTCGACACCTTCACGCAGGCCGTGAAGATCGCCCATCTCGACCATCCGTTCGCCGACTGGATCCGGGCCGCTACCGAGACGCCGGCCGCGATCATGCGCATCGCCGCGGGCGTGCTCGCCGCGAAGGCGCCGGCCGACCTGATCGTGCTCAAGGCGCGCAGTTATTCCGAGATGCTGTCGCGGGCGCAGTTCGACCGCGCCGTCCTGCGCGGCGGCCGCGCCATCGATACGAGCTTGCCCGACTACCGCGTGCTCGACGACCTGATGCCGGTCCGGCGCGTGCCTTAGAACTGGTAGCGGGCGCCGATCGCGTAAGACAGGCCGCGCGTCTGGTTTCGGATGCGGTCGTCCATGCCCATCACGTAAAGGTCGGTGACGCTGTCGTAGTTGTAGACATAGCCGACGCTGGTCGTGGTGTGCTTGCGCTCGACCGCAGGACCGGTCGAGGTCGAGTAGGCCATCTGCGCCAGCACGTTGCCTTGCCAGAAAGGCACGCTCACTCCGGCCGTCGCCAGCCGGCTCCTCGTGTCCAGGCCCTGGTCGCGGATGTGGGTGTACTGCCCGAACGCGCGCGCGAAGCCGAAGTTGTAGGTGGCGCCGAGCTGCAAGGTGAGCTCGTCGGTGGGATCGGCGATGCCGTCGTCGATGTGCACACGCTGCGCACCCAGCGACACGGCGAGCACGCCGCGCGAGTAGACGATGGTGCTGCCTGCGTAGTCGCCGCGCTGGCGGCCCTTGCCGAGCGCATACATGAAGTTGCCTTGCACGCCGCTTTCCAGTCGCGGCGTCGAGTAGCTGAGGGCGCGATCCCAGTAGAAATCGCCCTGGATGCTCTCGAGTCCGCCGCTCAGGAAGATCTGCTTGAGCGCCGGCGAGAAGCCGGTCGAATTGCCGAAGGCGTTGAAGCGCGTGCTCGTCTCGAACAGAAAGGTCTGCAACCGCCCGAGGCGGACCAGGCCGTACTCGCTTTGCAGCGACACGAAGGCGTTGCGCGAGAGGATCTTGTCGCTGTCATTGCGGCCGTAGTCGAGGTCCTGGAAGCGCAGGAAGGTCTCGAGGTTGACGCCGAGCTTCCAGCCTCCATCGAAGCCGTAGTTCGCGTTCGCGCCGACGAAGCTCGCCGACAGCGAGTTGCTGTTGAAGCGAAAGCGATGCTCGAAGCCGCTGTTCTCGAAGCGACCGTACGACAGGTCGAGCGTGCCGTAGGCCGAGTAGTCGAATTGCGCTCGCGCGCCGAAGCTGAGCAGGAAAAGCAGGGCTGCGAGCCCGAGACGCCTGATCAATTGAGGGGCTCCTTTCTGGCAAGGCGGTATCGCCTGCGCCGCACGATGCACAGCGCAGCGAGCAGCACCATCATCCAAAGCGCAGGATCGTTCGGCGAGGTTCCGTCGCCGAGCGTGCAGCCTCCGCCACCGACGTCGGCCGAGGGGTCGCCGCTGCCGCTGAGCGAGACCTCGCGCACCGTCGGCGCGGCATCGCTGGTGATGCTCAGCGTTCCAGCCGACGCCCCCTGGGCGACCGGCGCGAAGCTCACCGAGATCGTGCACTCGGTGCCCGCCGGCAGGCTGAACGGCAACGGAGGACACGTGGTGCTCTGGATCGCGTAGCTGCCGGTCACCTGCATGGCGCTCACGGTGACCACGCCCGAGCCGCTGCTCGAAAGCCTTACCGCGGCCGGCAACGACTGGGCGCCGACCCGTGTGCTGTCGAAGGCCAGCGCAGTCGCCGAAAGTTCGAGGCTCGGGTTCGGTCCGGCCAGGCCGACGCCGGTCAGCGCGAGCACCGGCGGGAAGCTGCCGGTCGAGGCGATCTGCAGGGACGCGGTCTTCGTTCCCGACGATCCTGGTGCGAAGCGGATGTCGACCGTGCACGTACCTCCCTGGAACAGCGGCGCGGCCAGCGAGCAGCTGCCGCCGGCCACCGAGAACGACGTCGCATCGGCGCCGATGGCGTTGAGCACGGTCAAGGTCACGCCGCCAGGCCCCTGGTTCTGCACGGTCACGGTCTGCACCGCCGAGACCGAGCCGGCCGACACGGTGCCGAAGTCGAGGCTGCTGACGGCGGGCGAGAACGCGAGGACCGGGATCGCCGCGACGCTGCCGGCACCGCTCAGAGTGATCGAGTGCGGCGATCCGGCGGCATTGCTGACGACCGTCAGCGAGCCGGTGTACGACGCGGCGGCGACAGCGCCGAAGGCGACGTCGATGTCGCAACCGGCGCCGGGCGCGAGCACGGCCGGACAAGCGGCTGCGCTGGCGTTGCTGAAGCCGGTGCCGGCGACGGCGATCGACGCGACCGTCAGATCGGCGGTGCCGCTGTTCGCGAGCCGGGCCCGGCGTGTCGGGTAGAGACCGCCGACCGACTGGGTTCCGAAGTCGAGCGTCGCCGGCGTCAGGCTGACCTGCGGCGCGGGCACCGGGACGCCGGTGCCGGCTAGCGTGACTGTCGCGGCGCCGTTGCTGGCATCGGAGCTGATCGTCAGGGTGGCGGTGCGGGCGCCGAGCGCAGTCGGTGCAAAGCTGAGGATGAGCGTGCACTGCCCGGCGATCGGCAACGGCGCCGCGACGCTGCAGGTGCCCGAGCGCTGGAAGTCGCCCGGCATTGCGCCGCCGAAGGTGAACGCGCTGAAGGTGAGGGCGAGGTTGCCGCTGTTCTGCACCGTGATGGTCTGCGGCGACGTGCTGCCGAGCTGGGTCGCCGCGTAGGTGAGCGAGGTCGCGCTCAGCTGGATCTGGCCTTGCGGTGCCGGCGTCGCGGCGCCGAGGAAGGAGACCGTCTGCGGGCTGCCGGCGGCGTTGTGGCTGATCGTCAGCGTCGCGTTGCGCGTGCCGGCGGCAGGCGGGTTGAAGCGGACCACGAGCGTGCAGTTGTTGCCCGCGACGAGCACCAGTGCGGCCGTGCAGGTGTTGGTCGCATCGAGCGAGTAGTCGCCTGCAGCGGCACCGCTGAAGACCAGCGTCGAAAGCGTGATGCTCGAGGCCGAGCGATTCGTCAGCAGCATCGACGTGGTGGTTGGCGAACCGACCACGGCCGAGGCGTTGAGCGAGGTCGCCGATTGCGCCAGCGGCAAGAGCGCATTGCCCGCGACATCGACGTTGATGGTGGTCGGATCGGGGTCCGGCACGGTGCCGGTGAAAGCAAACGGCAGGGTTGCGATGCGCCGTCCTTCGCCGGCACCCAGCGTCGGAATGAACTGGATCGCGATCGTGCAAGTGCCGCCGCCACCGGGAACGACCCGGCCGGCGCAGCTTTCGGCGCCGATCCTGAAGTCGGTCGCATTCGACACGCTGTAGGTGATGTTGCGGACACGGTCGTTGCGGATCGTCACTGTCCGTGTCTGGGCCGACGTCTCGTTGATCACGGTGTCGGGAAAGTCCGAGGCGGGCGGCGTGACGACAGGCTCCGGCAAGGCCACGCCTGCGCCGTCGAGGGTGATGACGAGCGGGCCGTTGGTGGCGTCGGAGCTGATCGTGAGTGTCGCCGGCCGGGCGCCGAGAGCCGTCGGCGTGAAGGTCACGATCAGCGTGCAGGTGCCGCCGAGCGCAGCCAGCGGCGTGATCGTCGTGCAGGTGCCGGTGACGGCGTAGTCGTCCTTCGCCGGGCCGGTGCGTGCCGCGGCGGCCGATGGGCTGACCGTGAAGTTGAGCGTCGTCGTCCCGGTGTTGCTGACGATCTGGTTGATCGGCTTCGGGACGCCCTGCTGGACGTTGCCGAAGCTGAGTGCCTGGCTGGCCGGGCTGATCAGCGACTGGGTGCCGCTGCCGGTGAGGGTGACCGGCGCCGGGCTGCCGGCGGCGTTGTGAACGATGCTGAGGCTGCCGTTCTGCGAGCCCGCGGCGGTGGGCGTGAAGCTGACGACGAGGCTGCAGCTCGCGCCAGGTGCGAGCGAGCTCGCCACTGCGCACGTGCTCGTGCCGGAGCGCACGTACTGCGGCGCCGAGAAGTTGAATGCCGACAGGACCAGGTTGGCGGTGGCGGCGACGGGGTTGGTGATCGTGAGCGAGCCGGTGGTCGAGCTGCCGAGGCGCGCCGAGAGCGTCAGCGAGTTGGACGAGATGTTGAATCCCGGCGTCGGCACGACGCCGTTGCCTGCGAGGCCGAAGTTGCGCGTGAACGGCACCGGATCGGCGGCGGCGTTGGAGAAGGTGAGACGCAGAGTTGCCGGGCGGCTGCCACCCGCGGTCGGCGAGAAGCGGACCGTGACGTTGGCATTGCAGGTCGTTGGTGTGGTGGCGCTCGGGCTCGCGGCGCAGCTGCCGGTCGCCCCCGACGTGATCGCGTAGTCGCCGGGATTCGTGCCCACCAGCGAGAACGTGTAGCTGACGATGGTTGCGCGCGAGTTCGAGATCACGACCGTCGATGCGATGCTGCTGTTCGAAGTCGTCAGGGTGTTGGGAAAGGAGAAGGCCGGAGACGGACTGGCTACGACCTCGTCGCGCACTTTCTGCAGGTACAGGCGCACGACCTCGAGCTCGGCGGCCGAGAACTGGCTGGCGCCCGGCCCCTCCGCATATACCGACATGTTGGCGCGCGCTGTCGCGTTGACGATGGTGCCGCCGGCATTTTTTCCCGCGAGCTTTTGCCGAAGCACGCAGTTGAAGGTCACGGAGCAGTTGTCGTCCATCTGCCCGTTGTCGGCCATGATCTTGCCGTACGTCGCATCGAGCGAAGGCATGAGCGGCGGGCCGTTGGCCGTGGCTTCATGGCAGCCCGCGCAGGTGTCGGCCCAGGTGTTCGCCTGCGCCACCGAAGCGAACAATCCCATCGCCACGAAGGCGAACAGGCTCACCCATCGCCGAATCGACCCGCCCCTGGAAATCATTGCAACTCCTCCATCGGAGGCTGGTTCGCCTCTTCGATCCATCGCGGCGGGCCGGTCGCCGCCGCCCTCTATGACAAGAACTTCAGACGCAGTCGACGACCCTGAACTCGACCCGACGATCGAGTGCGTCACGCGAGTCGTCGGTGCCGAGTCCGATCAGCGCCTCTTTCGATCCTGCGCCGCTCGAACTCAGTCGCGACGCCAGCGCGCGGTTGTCGCGCTCGAGCATGCGCTGGACCACCTCGGCGCGTTGCCGCGACAAGGTCTCGTTGGCGCGGGCACTGCCGGTTCGGCTGGTGTGGCCGACGACGCGAACGCACGAGTCGGCCTTGCCAGCTTGCTGGGCGAGCGAGGCGATCCAGATCTGGTACTGCGCCGGCAGGTCGCCGATCGTGACGAAGCTGGTCTTGCCGGGCTGGAACAGGAGCTTCATCGGAAGTCGCTTGAGCTCGAGGCCCGATGTCACCAGCTTGCCGAAGGCGTCCCTGGCTTCATCTTTCTTGCCCAGCTGCCAGTTGGTGATGTAGAGGCCGTTCAGCACGCGCAGGTCGCCGGGATCGGCGATCGGCTGCGCTTCCCTGTAGAGCTTGTTGGCGGCCGGCACCTTGCCGTCGTCGTAGGCGAGGATCGCTTCGTTGATGACAGCCGCGGCGGGCAGGCGCGACAGATAGGTCGGATCGGCCAGATCGCCGATCTTGGTGTTGACCTGACACGAGTTGATGTAGCCCATGATCGTCGCGTCCTTGTGCCAGGTCGGGCTGTCGCGATAGAAGGGCAGGGGCTCGGGATTGACCGAATCGACGGTCGCACGGTCGAGCGCCTTGGCCACGACCTTGCCGGTGCGCAGGTCGATCAGGGTCAGCCAGACCCGGAACGCGTCGGGCTGCTTGTCGATGCTGCGCTCGACAGTGACGGGCGTCAGGGTGCCGATCAGCAGCAGCGGCTTGGTCGACAGCGTGTTGCGCGTGAGCTCCGTGACTGCATACGAACGGAAGTCCTTCCTGGCGAGCGACTCGAGCTCGTCGCCCATCTTCGCCGTACTGACCGTCTGACCGCCGGTGTTTGCGTCGATCAGCGGATCGACCACAAGCAGCCGCGGTTCCTTGCCGAGGTTCGCTTGCGCATCGCGGAAGAGCTGGCGGCCAGCCCGCGTGACGGCGTCCTCGAACCTGATCGGCGGCGGTGCGACGAATTCGGTCTGCGCGGTTGCTGGCGCGGTTACCGGAGCCGGTGCTGGCGCGGCGGCGGTGGCCACAGCGACGCGTGCCGGCCCAGCGGCCACCGGCGCCGCCGGTGCCACCGACGGTACGGGCGCAGCTGCGCATGCGGCAACCACGGCGGCCACGGCAAGGATGAGAGGCCAGACGTGTCGAACGCGACGCGAGTTCATGCGTTGGCTCCTGAGAAGGGGAAAGGGAAAGGGCGGCATGTGATCGGGCGAGCGGCTACGGCGTCAGCGCTTGGCATAGACCGGGTCGGGCAGGGGTGCGGAACAGCCGAGGAACTGGGTCATGAGCGCGGCCAGTGCGTTGTCGCTGGCCACTTGATCGAACAGACGGTCCCGCGAGATCAGCGCATTCGGCATCGTCGCGTTGATCGCGACATCGGGCGTCCCGCCGCAGAACTGCGTGCCCGCTCGAGCGGGCGTCAGGATGATCGAATCCCAGTCGAACTTCGCACCCAGCGACACGTGACAGGTGCGGCACGAGATGCCGATCACCTCGCGGTAGAACCGGGCCGCGCCGGCAGTGGCCGGGGCGGCGTCCGCGGTCTGCCAGACCGGTGCCACGTAGGCCTTGTCGAGGACATGGCCGGCCGCGTACCAGCCGGCGATCAGCTGGCTGGTCGCGCTGGCGGGGTCGACTTCGGTGGCCAGCACAAGCTGGTTGAGCTGGTAGAACGCTTCGCTCTGTGTCGCCTCGGACAGCGCGGCATCGGACGCGAACAGGTAGTTGCCGGTGTCGAAGGGGAGGAACCGTGAGCCGAGGAAAGGCGAGGCCGTCTGCTGTTCGGGAAAGCGACCGTTGTAGGTGCTGCCGCCGTGGCAGGCGACGCACGATCCCGGCATGTATTTCTCGCCGCGACCGTCGAGATTGATCGAGAGCAGCAGGCTGCCGTCCGGTGCGAAGGTGAAGAACTTGGTGAAGGGCTGGCCGCCATTGGCCCCGGTGACGGTGCTGTATTCCATCGCCACGCAAGCGACCAGGTTCTTGTTCTCCAGCGCGTCTTTCATCACCTGATCGACTTCGCTTTGTGCCTTGCTGTCGGGGCCGGGCGCGTTGCAGACGTAGAACGCGACGCCACCAGTCGGCGTGCGGGTCGCCACCATCCGGCGCAACAGGTTGAGGTCGCGCTGGTTCACGTAGTTGGCAGAGACGTCGCTGCCGATGCCAAAGCCGTTCAGCGTCTTCCAGTCGGTGAAGGAGATCGCCTCGCTCGGGTTGCCCTGTGCATCACAGTCTCCGACCGCGCCCAGCGCCCGGTAGTACAGGCAGGCGCTCAGCTTGGTGTCGCCGCCCTTGTAGGTCAGATAGTGATCGGCGCCGGCGAAGGCATTGGAGCCCGTCCCCTGGCCGGGCACGATCATCCGTCCGCGAACGTTGCCGTCGGCGCCATTGGCGACCATCTTCACCACTTGCGGGCTGGTATTGGGGACGACGAGCGACAGCTCGACCGGCACGCTGCCGAGGTAGCCGGCGGGATCGCTCGAAGCGGGCACGTCGAGCGTCGCGGCATAGCCCTCGCACTGCAGCGCCAGCTTCAGCGTGCCCTTCACCGGCACCGCGGCACTGACCTCGTAGTCGCCGAAACGGTTGACGCGGACCGGCGAGCCGACGGCCGTGCCATCGGCAAGCTGCAGTTGCACCGTCGCCGCAGTCTGGATGCTGAAGAACGCGTTCTCGTGACCACACACCGCACCATCGGCCAACGCCACGTGGCCGAACAGGCGCAGGTTCTGGGCGCTCGTGAGGGCCGGCACGATGCTGCGTACCGTGGCGTCTCCGGTCGCGGTGAAGCTGCCGCAGTCCTGCAAGGGGCTGCCGCTGTGAACCGTGCAGCGTACGTTGTACGAGCTGCCGTTGGCCAGCTTGGGCAGGTCGAGCTCGCCGCTCAGGTCGGTGATGCCACCGAACACCGTCGCGCCTGTGCCTTCGTCGACGACCTGCACCTGGACGTCGGTGAGATAGACGGTGCGCGCCTGCGGGGCGCCGGCGGCGGCGGGCTGAAATCGAGTCGTGTCGGCAGAGAAGAATCGCAGGCGGTTGGTCGAGCCGTCGATGTCGACGACGGCCGGCGCGGCATGGGTTACCGGCGTGCGTACCGGCAAGGTCGGATCGATGCCGTCGGTGGACACGGCGTATTGCTGCTCGGCCCATCCGCCTTTGCCGTCGGAGATCGTGACGTACGCGAAATGGATGCCGGGACCGGTGGGCATCGTCCAGACTGTTTCCCGCGAATTGCGGTTGTCGATGCTGCCGGCAGTGACGCGCCACTGATATTGCAACGGGTCGCCATCGGCGTCGGACGCCTCGACGCTGAGGAAGGTCTTGTCTGGGCCGCTGTCGCGGATGTTGCCCGTCGAGCCGCCACCGCATGACGACAACGTCGCCATGGAGACGACGAGCGCTGCCAGCGCGAGCCCGCGGTAGCCCTTGAAAACTCCTGCCCGGATCATCTTCCGCTCCTCACGATTCCACCCCCACCGAGCCGGGGGACGGGTCAATCAACTTGCCGGCGGCGATGCAGCGTCCGGTTGGCGAGCGACGATCCGCTAGCAGCGTTGGATCGTCGGCGGCGGATGGTTGTCCAGGAGGCCGGTGGAGTCAACCCCTGGTTTGGGGAACTGTGTCATCTGCATCGCAAAGTCCGATATCGATCGATCAGCGACTGGTCGCCATCGCCCAGCGACAGTCGCTGGAACAGCTTTGCGCACTCATCGCGGTTGTCGTTGGCCGGCTTCGGCTCCGCCACCTTCGTTTCGGTCGGTTCGACCCGGCGCTCGCGTGTTTCCTTGCGAGCCTCGGGCTTCGCGGGAGGGGGCTTGCGCACCGCGGTCTTCTGCTCCGGCTCCGGATTCGGCCGCCCTACCTCAGCGACCGCGGGGTCGCGGGCAGGCAGGGTTGCAGGCGGGAGGGCGACAGGCGGCATTGCAGCGGATGCCGGCGCAACCGTCGCCGTCGGCTTTTCTTGCCCCAACGGAACCGTCGCGATCGGCGGCGTCGTCGCGACGCTCGCCGGGGTCGCTGGCGCGGTCGTGACGGGGCTGACCGCCGGCGTCGTTGCCGTCGTCGTGCCCGGTGCGGGCGAGGGCCTGGGCCAGAGCACGAACGCCGCGACCGCCGCGACGACGACAAGCGCGGCGCCGATCGCCACCGGCAGGACCGCGCTGCGTCGTCGGGCGGGCGCTTCTTCCGGCTCGGGCCGCGCCTCCGGTGGATGTTGCGTGCGAAGTTGCTGCTGGGTGCGCGGCGGCATCTGCTGCGTCATATCGCTGCGCAGCGTCTGGGTCGGCGGATGGGTCAGCGTTCGCGGCGCACCGGTTCGTGGCGCACCCGTTCGCGGCATGCCCACGGGTGCTGCGCCTGCGGGGAGCGGCAACGGTGTCAACACGGCGACCGGCGTGCCTGCGGCGAACACGTCCTGGCGCATGGCCTCGATCGACTGCGTGCGTTTGTCGGGCATGACCGCGAGCGCGCGGTCGATCGCCTGCAAGAACGAATCGCTGTAGCGCCCGGCGGCGCTTTGGGCGAGCGGCACGTAAGCGTCGTCGAACAGGCGTCCGACCGAGGGCGACGGCGTCTTGCCGAGGATCATCCAGTGGACTACCGCGGCCAGCGCGTAGACGTCGGTCCAGGGGCCCTGCTTCAGCCCCGGCATGTCGGCGTATTGCTCTATCGGTGCATAGCCCGGCTTCAGGATCGCCGTCAGCGCCTGCGTCATGTCGCCGATGACGCGCCGCGCCGCGCCGAAGTCGAGCAGCAGCGGGCGCCCGGTGTCGGCCATCAGCAGCACGTTGTCGGGCGCGATGTCGCGGTGATAGATCTGTGCCGCATGCAGCATGACCAGGGCATCGAACAGGGGCGCGAGCAGGCCGAGGATCCACGCTTCGTCGGGCGGCACGGGCAGGGCCCGGACCGTGTCGCGCACGGTCGCGCCTTCGAGGAACGGCATCACCATGTAGGCCGTGCCGTTCGCTTCCCAGAAGCGGTAGACCTTCAGCAACGATGGATGGTCGAACTGCGCAAGCAGCTTCGATTCGTTGATGAAGCTCTTGAGGCCGGCCTCGAAGGTTTCCTGGTGGCGTTCGGAGCGTGGCTTGATCTCCGTTTGCCCGGACCGGAAGGCGATCGAGGAGGGCATGTACTCCTTGAGCGCCACCTTGCGGTCGAGCGAGTGATCCCAGGCGAGGTAGACGATGCCGAAGCCGCCCTCGCCGATCGTCTTCGTGATCTCGAACTCACCGAGCCGGGTGCCCGCGGCGAGGGTCAGCGAATGCCCGGAAGTCGCCGGAGCTGTCGGCGCCCCGGTCGTAGGTTGCGACGTGGCCGGTGCAGTGGCCGGCATGGCCTGGGTCGGCGCGTAGGGCACGCCGGCACCGTCGGGCGACGGTGCGGGAACCTGCCCGGTGCGCGGACGAATGATGGTTCGGTCTTCTTCCTCTGGATTCATGCAGGAGTCCTGCCGTCGCGCCGCGGAACTGCGTGCCGCCGGCAAGGGGACGTTCGGCATGGTACCGAACTCGCATGCGGAGCCGGCCGACGAAGTTACGTTCGGCTGCCGAGTCGCCTTGCCCGGGAAGCGCGCCTATGATGGATTCGAGGCAGGAGGAGTGGTCCTCGGCCTCCAAACCACAAGGAGCGAGACATGGCCAAGAAGGCAAGCGAATCCGGCGTCTACCGCGTCACCGAAATCATCGGCACCAGCCCGGTCTCCTGGGAGAACGCGGCGAAGAA
>JBDTNU010000078.1:0-12418 GCA_039933535.1 Caldimonas sp.
GAGCTCAAGGCGATGATGAAGACGGCTGGCTTCGCCCACGTCGACGTGCACAAGCTTGCCGCCGGCGTCGTCGCCCTGCACGTGGGGATCAGGTGCTGAGCTTCGTCGCCGGGATCTGGGCCGCGCTCGGCGCGCATGGCGTGCCCTTGGGCGGCAGCGGCCTGATCGCGGTGGCATTCACGGTGGTGCTGCTGGGCACGGGGCTCTGGGCCTGGCGCCGCCAGCAGGCGCGCGCCGGTAGCGGAGCCGATGCAACGGCGCCTTGCTCGATCTTTGCCCGGCGCGCACGGTTCGCGATTCCTGCCGGACTCGACGGCGAGCAGGTGCTTGCGGCGGCTCGCGGCCGATTCATGGGCCTGCAGGCTGCGTGGGATGCCGGCGACGTCCCGACGCTGCAAAACCTGACAACACCCGAGATGCTCGAAGAGTTGCTGCATGTGCTCACCGCACGCGGGACGGGCACCAGCCGCACCGACGTCATCACGCTGCATGCCGAGCTGCTCGGCCTCGAGGAGTTGAGCGCAGCCTACCTCGCGAGCGTCGAGTTCTCGGGCTTGATCCGTGAGTCGGCCGAACAGGGGGCGGTGCCGTTTCGCGAGCTGTGGATGCTGGCCTGCACGAAAGACGGGGCGCCCTCGTGGCGGCTGGCGCGTCAACAGGCCTTGCTCTGAGGCGCGGCGCCGTTGCCGGCGCGTGCAACAGGATGCAACAGCGATGCTCTCCGATTGACAGGGCCGGAGCGGCTTCGTAAGGTCCCCCCGGCCCGAAGGCGTCGCTTTCACGTCCCGGTCCACTTCCCGACTCGCCGCGTCGACCCACCGAATGCGCAAATGCTCTGTTCTTCAAGCGTACGCAGCTCTCCTCGCGGTCGCCTGCGCCACCGCCGAGGCTCAGACACCGCCGAAGCCTGACGCCGGTTCCGTCCTCCAGCAGATCCAGCCGGCTGTCGTTCCGCCGGTCAGCGCGGAGCAGTCGCAACCCGCGCTTCGCATGCCGCGCGCGGTCGCCGCGCCCACGTCGGGCGGTGGCGCCAAGGTGCAGGTGCGCGGCTTTCGCATCGTCGGCCTGCCGGCAGCGCGCGGCGACGCCCTGCTGCCACTGCTGCAGCGCTACGTCGGCGCCGACAAGTCGCTCGCCGACCTGGAAGACGCGGCCAAGGACATCGAGGTCGCACTGCAGCGCCAGGGCCTGTTCCTCGCCCAGGCGTACGTGCCTGAGCAGACGCTGGCCGACGGCATCGTCACCGTGCAGGTGCTCGAGGGCCGGATCGGCGCGGTCAAGGTCGAGCTCGAGCCGGGCGTCACGATCTCACCGGAGTTCCTCGACCGCATCGTCGCGATCCTGCGCGGCAATCCGGTTGCCGAGCGCGAGCTGATCGAACGCGCCTTGTTCACGCTGGGCGACCTGCGCGGGATCAGCATCAGCACCAGCCTCACGCCGGGCGACAAGATCGGTCAGGCCGACCTGGCCATCAAGGTGTCGCCAGGCGCCAAGGTGGCCTACTCGCTCGACGCCGACAACGGCGGCTCGATCTTCACGGGCAAGTACCGCGTCAACACCGGATTCGACTGGTTCAACCCGACCGGCCACGGCGATATCGCTTCTCTGCGCGCCCAGGCCACCACCAACCTCGGCGCCAAGTTCGTGCGTGCCTCGTGGCTCACGCCGATCAACTCGGTGGGCACGAAGTTCGGCATCGCCGCGAGCTATCTGAAGTACGAGCTCGGCTCGACCGTGTTCGAGGACCTCGACGCCGATGGCACCGCCGAGGCCTATTCGCTGCAGCTGCTGCATCCGCTGATCCGCTCGCGCAACAACAACCTCTTCCTCCAGGTCAGCACCGATTTCCGGCGCTTCGAGGACCGCGTGCAATCGATCGGCCTGGTGACCAGGAAGAACATCGCACCCTATGCGACGCTGGCCGTCGTCGGCGACTTCCGCGATACCTTCGGCGGCGGTGGCATCAGCAACTATTCGCTCGGCGTCGTCAGCGGCCACCTGAAGATCAAGAACCAGGAAGACATCGATGTCGACAACGCCAACTATCGCGCTGCCGGCACCTTCGCGAAGGCGGCGGCCACCGCGACGCGACTGCAGGTGCTGCCGAACCGCGACTACCTTTATCTCAGCGCGCTGGCCCAGGTCGCCAGCAAGAACCTCGACAGCTCGGAGAAGTTCAGCCTGGGAGGGCCATACGGCGTGCGCGGCTATCCCTCGCCCGAGTCGCCGAGCGACTCCGGGCTGATCACGACCTGGGAATACCGCAAGACACTGCCTGTCGAGGCCTTGCCGGGCGACCTGGTGGCCTGGGTGTTCGGCGACTACGCCATCGGCCGTCTGCACCAGGACCCGCTGGCCACCGACGTCGACAACACGCGCAAGCTGGTTTCGCATGGCGTTGGCCTGACCTACGGCGGCAAGGGCGGCCTGATCGTGAAGTCATTCGTGGCGATGCGTGGCGGCACGAAGGCGCAGAGCGACGACAGCCGCGTCCGTTTCTATCTGCTCGTCAGCCAGCAATTCTGATGTCGAAGGCGGACCTTTCATGAACAGCCACGCGCACCGTCTCGTCTTCAGCCGCACTCGCGGTTGCTGCATCGCCGTCGCCGAGACCGCGAAGGCCGCGGGCAAGTCGGCATCGGGCGAGCGGCGCTCGCGCGTCGCCAGGGCGTCGGCGGCCGCTGCCCTGGCAGTGGCGGCGCTGGGCGCGCAGGCCCAAGGACTTCCGGCGGGCGTCGCGGCGCCGGCGGGCGTGGCGCCGAAACCGAGCGTGCGCCCCGGGGGCGTCAGCACATCGGTGTTGCCCACTGGCGCCACGGTCGTCAAGGGCAGCGGCAGCATCAGCGTCAACGGCGCCGACATGACGGTCAACCAGTCGAGCCAGCGCCTGGTCACCGATTGGCAGAGCTTTTCGATCGGCCCCGACAACTCGGTGCGCTTCGTCCAGCCGTCGAGCAGCTCGGTGGCGCTCAACCGCGTGACCGGCGACGACGCGAGCAACATCTTCGGCTCGCTCACGGCCAACGGCCACGTCTACCTGCAGAACGCGAACGGCGTGTATTTCGCGCCGGGCGCGCAGGTGAGCGTCGGCAGCCTGGTCGCGACTTCGCTCAATGTCGATGTCGACCAGCTCATGCTGGGCAAGCTCCGCCTGTCCGGCGGCAACGAATCGTCAGGGGCCGTCAGCAACGCTGGCGGCATCGTCGCCGCGCCGGGCGGTCACGTCGTCCTGGCCGGGCCGGTGGTCTCGAACTCCGGCTCGATCAGCACGCCGGGCGGCACGACCGTGCTCGCCGCTGGCAACGCGGTCGACATCGACCCGCTCGGCTCCGGCCTCCTGAGCGTGAGCGTGCCGGTGGCCGCGGTCAACGCGCGCCTGGCGCAGTCGGGAACGATCGCTGCAGACGGCGGCGCGGTCCAGCTCGCGGCCGCGGCGACCGACGCGGCGGTGCGCACCGTGATGCAAGTCGGCGGCATCGTGCGGGCGCGCAGCATCGAGCAGCGCGACGGCCAGATCGTGCTCTCCGGCGGCAGCAGCGGCATGGTGATCGTCGACGGCCAGCTCGACGCGACCGGCGGTGCTGCGGGGCAAGGCGGCACGATCAAGGTGCTGGGCGACCGGGTCGGCTTGACCGGAACAGCGCGCGTCGATGCGAGCGGCGGCAGCGGCGGCGGCACGATCCTGGTCGGCGGCAACTGGCAGGGCAAGGGCACGGAGCAGAACGCGACCAACACCTATGTCGGCAGCGGCGTCGTCCTCGACGCCAGTGCTACCGGCAACGGCGATGGCGGCAAGGTCGTGGTCTGGGCCGACGGCCACACCAGCTATGCCGGGCAGCTGCAGGCGCGTGGTGGCGCGGCCGGCGGCGACGGTGGCCAGGCCGAGGTATCAGGCAAGCAGACGCTCGACTTCCAGGGTGGCGCCGACCTGAGCGCGCGCCGTGGCGCCGTGGGTCGCCTGCTGCTCGACCCGTCGTCGCTCAACATCGGCACCACGGCGAACGTCAATGGCGATGCGACGACCGGCGACGACCTGCCGGGCAGCACGCTTCTCGCCACCGATTTCGGCGGCGCGGCCAGCCAGATCACGGCGACCCGCGTCGCCACCCTGCTCGCCACGACCGACGTGACGCTTGCGTCGTCGATCAGCCTCGGTGTCAGCGCGCCGCTCACCGTCGCCGCCGGCGGCGCCGCGACGACGCTGTCGCTGACCAGCGGCAACATCACGATCGGCTCGCCGATGACGCTGAACAACGCGTCGCTGACGGCGAGCACGACGCCGATCACCTCGCCTTCGGTCGTTGTCAACGCGCCGGTCAGCTCGCTCGCCTCGATCACGCTGACCGCCCCCATCGTCACCGTCGGCGCGACCGGCTCCCTGAACGCCAACACGATGGCGCTGACCGGCTCGACGATCAACGTCAACGGCGCGATCAACGCCACGACGGCCATGACGCTGACCGGCACGACGATCAATCTCAACGCACCGTCGACGGCGCCGGCGATTTCCCTGCTGACGAACAACAACTTCGCCTTCACCAGCATCCAGCAGGACGCAGCTGGCGTCGGCGTCGTCAATGCCGGCTCCTTGACGGTCGACGCGGCTGCGGGCTTCAGCGTGCCCGACTCGATCGATCTCAGCTTCGCCAACAACAAGATCGGCACGCTCGTCGTCAATGCCGGCGACGCTTCCTTCAGGGTCGCCAACAACGCCGGCGTGCCGCTGGTGATGAGCGGCACCGTGCCGTTCGGTTTCACCGTGGCCGGCGTGAACACGAACATCACGCAACCGACCGGTGCAGTGGGGGCGCTCACGATCGGCGCAGGCGAAGGCGCGTTCGACGTCTCGACCACCGGCAGCGGCAACGTCACGCTCACCAACCCGGCCAATACATTCAACGGCGTCAGCTTCAACGTCGCAGGCAACGTCGACATCGTCGCCGCCACGAGCCTGGGCGCCTCCGGAACCGCGACCGGCAACGTGACGCTGGCGGCCCTCGGCGGATCCTTCTTCCTCAACGACACGATCAGCGCCGCGAACGTCGACATCAGCGGCGTCGGCTTCAATAATTTCACGAGCGGGGTTGCTTTCAATGTGCCGGCGACGGGCCGCTTCACGATCCGCTCGAGCGACTTCACCCAGGACAACTTCGGCACGCTCGGCTTCGGCGTTGCCGCGGGCAGCGTCAACTACATCGTCTACGGCGGCTATACAGGGGTCGCGCCGACCACGGGCAACGGCCTGTTCACCAACCGGACCGGTAGCCTCACGCCGCCCAATGCCGACGACCCGCCGATCTCCAAGGTCTACGACGGCACGCCCAATTTCGCCTATGCGCAAACCGGGACGGCGAGCGCCGGCCTGCTGAACGGCGGTACGCCGACAGCGCTGGCGCTGACCAACTACACCGTCAACGGCTCGGGCGTCTTCGGTACGGGGGCGCCCGCCGACAAGAACGCCGGTGTCAACAAGGGCTTGACGGTCGCGGCGAGCAACAACACGAGCGCGGTATCGCCGAGCCAGAACGGCGCCGTCCTCTACGGCCTGCAGTTTGCCGGCTACACCCGCGCGCCGGGCCCGTACGTGGTCGGAGCGCCAGGCAACGCGATCTCGCAGATCACACCCAAGCCGATCACGGCGAGCGGCATCGACGGCGTCGACCGCGTCTACGATGCGACGACCGCGGTCGCGCTCAATGCAGCCGGTGGCGCGCTCGCGGGCACGATCGCCGGCGACAACGTCAATCTCGTCACCGCCACCGCGACCGGCACGCTGGCCAACAAGAACGTCGGCGTGAACAAGGCCGTCACCGTCGTCGGCCTTGCGCTCGGCGGCACCGACGCGGGCAACTACACGGTCAGCGATGCGAGCGGCGCGACGTCGACGATCACGGCACGCCCGATCACCTCGACCGGGTTCGCGGGCGTCGACCGGGCCTACAACGGCACGACCGGCGTGGCCGCGAATGGCGCGGGCGCCTCGCTCACGGGCGTGCTAGGCGGCGACGTCGTGACCGTGGCGGCGGGCGGCGCGACCGGCACGATGGCGGACAAGAACGTCGGCGTCGGCAAGGCCGTCGCGATCACCGGTGTCGGCCTCGGCGGCACGGATGCCGGCAACTACACCGTGACCGACGCGAGCGGCGCGGTCGTCACGATCACGCCGCTCGGCATCACCTCGACCGGCATCACCGGCGTCGACCGCAACTACGACGGCACGACCGCCGTCGCGGTCAACGCAGGCGCGGCGGCGCTCAACGGCGCGATCGCAGGCGACAACGTCAGCCTGGTCGCGAGCGCGGCCACCGGAGCGATGGCCGACAAGAACGCCGGCAACGCCAAGCCGGTGGCGGTCGGCGGCCTGACCCTGGCCGGCACCGACGCCGTCAACTACAGCCTGGTCGATGCCAGCAACGCCACCGTCAACATCGCTGCGGCGGTGCTCCAGGCCAGCGGCATCACCGCGGTCAACAAGGTCGCCGACGGCACGAACACGGTGCAGCTCGACACCAGCAACGTCAGCGTCACCGGCGTCGTGCCGGGCGACACGGTCGGCGTCGATGCCAGCGGCGCCGTCGGCTCGGTCGCGACACCCGATGCCGGGGTCGCGAAGCCGGTGACGGTGATCGGCATCGACCTGACCGGACCGGACGCGATCAACTACGCGATCTCGCCGTTTCCGATCGTCGCGGGCGGTGGCGGGCTGACGGTGCGCTTCTTCATCGCTGCCCAGGGCCGCTTCGACGACATCCGCTTCAAGGAGTACCTGGAGGCGGTAAGCGATGCGCAGGAGCCATTCCGGCGGGCGATGATGGAAGCGCTGCTCGCGGGCTTCGGCAAGGAGAACATCAGGAAGCAGCTGCAGCGTGGCCTCGTCTTCGAGACCGGTCTCGCGCCGCCCGCCGTCGACATCATCGAGCCGGCAGCCAAGCCCGACAGCTGCACACCCCCCGGCGCCGACCTGACCTGTGGCCGTTAGGGCTCGCCGCGTTTCGTTGCGCCGGCGCCGGCTGCTGCAGTCGGCGCTCGCGGTCAGTGCGGCGGGGCTGGCCTGGCCAGCGCAGGCCCAGGCCACGGCGGGATACGCATTGCTCGTCGGCAATACCTCGTACAACCCGCGCGAGGAGAACCTGCCGCCGGCGCTCAAATGCATCAACGACCTTGAGCTGCGCCTGAAGCGCTTCGGCTTCGAGGTCGTCTCGCTTCACGACGCGTCGGTCGCGCAGGTGCGGGCCGAGGTCACCAAGTTGCAGGGCGCCGTCGCCGCTCGCCCCGGCATGCCGGCGGTCTTCTACTTCGTGGGCCACGGCTTCCAGTCGAACGCCGAGAATTTTCTGGTTCCGGCCGGCAGCGATCTGCTGGCCGTTCCGGCACAGCTCTCGAAAGTCTGTCTGTCGATCGAGAAGGAAATCTTCACCCGCCTCAAGCGTCCGGTCGGCCCGGCCGCGACCGTCATCATGCTCGACGCCTGCCGCACGCCGGATCGGCCGCTGCAGCCGGGCGAGGGCTACAACCAGACCCTGCCGCCCGAGGGATGCCACGTCGCCTTCGCGACCGGCCCCGGCAAGCGCGCGTTCGCGCCCAACGATCCGGCGCGCAACACCCTGTTCGCCGAAATACTCGTCGCCGAGCTCGACGCGTCGCCGTCCGATCGCTCGGTGCTGCTGACGCTCGAGAACGTGCGCGCCAAGGTGGCGAACCGCGTCAACAGCATTCCGACCATCGTCCGTGTCTTCGGGCGCAACGCGCAGGAGCCCGAGCTGGCCTCGAACGTGACCGGCGATCCGCCCTGGACGCCGCCGGCCGCGTCGGCGCCGGTGCCCGCGGTCCGTCCCGCGCCGGCCGAGAGCGGCGAGATCACCGCGGCGCGCTCGGCCAGCTCGCCCGAAGACGCGGCGGCGCGACTGCGCTCGCTGCTCGAGAAGACGAACGAGGGCGACGACGCCGACCTGGCAAAGCAGCGCCTCAAGGACCTCGAGACCGTGTTGCGCGCGGCGCGCACCGCGCGGCTGAGTCTCGACATCGCCCAGCTCGCCGCGAACCAGCCGCCGCGCGTGGCCGAAGACATGCGCCGGGCGCTGCAGGGCGACAAGTACGCGGCGATGCGGGTTGCCGAATCGTTCCCGCCACCCGCTGCCGGCGGCGCGCTCGTCGAGCGAACCGACTACGGCCGCTGGATGAGCTTTGCCGCCTACCTCGGCAACGGCATCGCGGCTTATCGCCTCAGCGAGTTCTTCCGCAACGTCGACCGGCGCGACGCGGAAGCGTCGCGCTACCTCGCGCTGGCCCGCGCCAACCAGTACACGCCGCCGCGCCAGCTCGAAGCGGGGCGCTGAGCGGAGCGTCGTCGACGGGCGATCAGTCGTCGCGACCGCGCCACGCGGCCAGGCTCATGGCCGCCGCGTCCTTGGCCGAGACGATCGGCGCCATGCCGACGTCGGGCCAGGCGATCGCGAGCTCGGCGTCATCCCAGCGGATCGCCCGCTCGGCAGCCGGCGCGTAGTACGTCGTCGTCTTGTAGAGGAAGTCGGCGGACTCGCTGAGCACCAGAAAGCCGTGCGCCAGCCCAGGCGCGATCCATAGCTGGCGATGGTTGGCGCCGCTCAGCTCGACGCCGAACCAGCGACCGAACGTGTCCGAGCCGCGGCGGACATCGACCGCCACGTCGAACACCGCGCCTTGGCCGACGCGAACCAGCTTGCCTTGCGCGTGCGGCGCTTCCTGCCAGTGCAGGCCGCGCAGCACGCCGCGCGGCGATCGCGAGTGGTTGTCCTGGACGAAATCGACGTGTCGGCCGAGCGCGTCGTCGAAGGCCCGCTGCGTGAAGGTTTCGAGGAAGAAGCCGCGTTCGTCGCCGAACACCTTCGGCTCGATCAGGAGTACGCCGTCGAGGCCGGTGGGGGTCGCTTTCATCGGGTCGATTGTGGCCCGCCGCCTACAATCGACGCATGTTCGAGGCCATGAAAGCGCTCGCGGAACGCTCGGTGATGGAGCGGCTCGTGCTCCTTCTCAACCACGTGATTTCAGCCGAGCCGCAGGCCATGGAGCGGCTGCGCGCGCACGCCGCGCGAACCCTGCGCTTCGAGTTCGAGGGCTGGCCTTCGCTGCTGCCTGCGCCGTCGGCGATCGCGTTCGTCGTCACGCCGCCCGGGCTGGTCGAATGGATCGAGACGCCAGGCGACGCGCCGTTCGATCTGCGCGTCGCGATCGAGGCGTCGAACCCGGCGCTGGCCTTCGCGAAGTTCGTCGTCGGCGAACGGCCTTCGCTGCGCGTCGAGGGCGACGCGGCATTTGCGAGCGACCTGAACTGGCTGATCGAGAACCTGCGCTGGGACGTCCAGGACGACCTCGCCCGCCTCGTCGGCGACGCACCGGCGCGCGAGATCGGACGCTTCGGTGGTGCGCTGGCCAAGGCGATCCGCGAGGCCGCGAGGTCGATCGACGGCTTTGCGCGGCGCGCCGACCGCCCTGGCGCGCCGTCGACGGCGGAGCCGCCGCCCCGATGAGGCACGTCGCCCGGCTCGTCTTCATCTGGGTCACGGTTTTTCGCTTCGGGCTCGACGAGCTGGCGCTATCGAGCTTTCGCCAGCGCTGGGTGCGCCGCCTGGTCAGCGTGCTCACTGTCGGCCGGCGCTTGTCGGCGCCGCGCGGCGAGCGCCTGCGCCTGGGCCTCGAGACGCTCGGCCCGATCTTCGTGAAGTTCGGCCAGGTGCTGTCGACACGGCGCGACCTGCTGCCGTCCGACATCGCCGAAGAGCTCGCCAAGCTGCAGGACCGCGTGCCGCCGTTTCCGGAAAGCCAGGCGCGCGCTGCCGTCGAGCGCGCCTTCGGCCAGCCGATCGAGGCCATTTTCTCGAGCTTCGACGCAGCGCCGGTGGCGAGCGCCTCGATCGCGCAGGTTCACTTCGCGGTCCTGAAGAGCGGACGCGAGGTCGCGGTCAAGGTGCTCCGGCCCGGCATGCTCGCCGCGATCGACGACGACCTCGCCCTC
Organism: Caldimonas sp.; assembly: GCA_039933535.1. Taxonomy (GTDB): domain Bacteria; phylum Pseudomonadota; class Gammaproteobacteria; order Burkholderiales; family Burkholderiaceae_C; genus Schlegelella_A. The sequence continues at coordinate 9,992 of JBDTNU010000078.1, forward strand.
ATGCGCCAGCTGGCAAGGTGGGTCGAGCGCCTGTTCGTCGATGGCAAGCGGCTCAAGCCGCGCCAGGTCGTGGCCGAGTTCGACAACTACCTGCACGACGAGCTCGATCTCGTCCGCGAAGCGGCCAATGCATCGCAGCTGCGCCGCAACATGCGTGGGCTCGGCCTGGTCCTGGTGCCCGAGATGGTGTGGGAGCTGTGCACCTCGGGCGTGATCGTCATGGAGCGCATGGACGGCGTGCCCATCAGCCATGTGCAACGCCTGCGCGACGCCGGCGTCGACATCCCCAAGCTGGCCCGCGACGGCGTGACGATCTTCTTCACCCAGGTGTTTCGCGACGGCTTCTTCCATGCCGACATGCACCCCGGCAACATCCAGGTCTCGATCGCGCCCGAGACCTTCGGCCGCTACATCTCGCTCGACTTCGGCATCGTCGGCACGCTGACGGAGTTCGACAAGGACTACCTGGCGCAGAACTTCATCGCCTTCTTCCACCGCGACTACAAGCGCGTCGCCGAGCTGCACGTCGAGAGCGGCTGGGTGCCGCCGATGACGCGCATCGACGAGCTCGAAGGCGCGATCCGCGCCGTCTGCGAGCCGCAGTTCGACCGGCCGCTGAAGGACATCTCGCTCGGCCAGGTGCTGCTGCGCCTGTTCCAGACCTCGCGCCGCTTCCACGTCGAGATCCAGCCGCAGCTCGTCCTGCTGCAGAAGACGCTGCTCAACGTCGAAGGGCTGGGCCGCGACCTCGATCCCGAGCTCGACCTGTGGAGCACGGCCAAGCCCTTTCTCGAGCGCTGGATGGACGAGCAGATCGGCTGGCGCGGCCTCGGCCTGCAGCTCGAGAAGGAGGCGCCGCGCTACGTCCACCTGCTGCCGCAGTTGCCGCGCCTGATCCACGCCGCCTTGCAACCGCCGCCGCCCGGCCAGCAGCACGCGCTCGAGGCCCTGCTGGCCGAGCAGCGTCGCACCAACCGGCTGCTCTCGGGCGTGATCCTGGCGGCGATCGGTTTCGTCGTCGCGCTGGTCGTCATCCAGCTGATCACCCGCTTCCACTAGGGTCAGGCCCGCCGGGCAAGGCCGACATTTATACTGTCGGGTTGTCTTTTCCGGACCCGCAAGGGGTCAGCGATGCCGATCTATGCCTACCGGTGCTCGAACTGCGGCCACGCGCAAGACGTGCTGCAGCGAATGGCCGACCCGGTGTTGACCACCTGCCCGGCGTGCGGGCAGGCAACCTACGTCAAGCAGGTCACCGCAGCTGGCTTCCAGCTCAAGGGCTCGGGCTGGTACGTCACCGACTTCCGCGGTGACAACAAGCCCGCCAAGTCAGCCGAAGCGGGCGACGCCGCCAAGACGGGCTCGAAGGATGCCGAGAAGGCCACTGGCAACGGCGGCGAAAAGGGCGGCGATGCGCCCGCGGCGGGCGCAGAAACCAAGAGCGGCGAGGCCGGCAAGAAGGCCGAGGCGGCACCGGTGCCGGCCGCGGCGCCCAGCCCGGCGCCGGCAGCCCCTGCCGCGCCGGCACCGCCCGGCAAGACCGGCAGCTGAGCGTCACCGCGACGTGAAGAAATATCTCCTAGCCGGCCTGCTCGTCTGGCTGCCGCTCGCCGTGACCATCTGGGTCCTGCAAGCGGTGCTGGGCCTGCTCAACGGCGTGTTCGTCTGGCTGCTCAGCGGCTCGCAGGTGGTATTGCCGGCCGCCAGCCAGTCGTTCATCGAGATGCTGCAGAGGATTCCTGGCCTGGGCGTCATCGTCATGGTGATCGGCCTGCTGCTGACCGGCGTGTTCGCGACCAACATCTTCGGCCAGTGGGCGCTGCGCCAGGGCCATCGTCTGCTCAACAAGATCCCGATCGTCAAGTCGATCTACAGCTCGGTGCAGCAGGTCTCGGACACGTTGTTCTCGAGCAGCGGCAACGCGTTTCGCGAAGCCGTGCTCGTGCAGTACCCGCGCGAGGGCGCGTGGACGATCGCCTTCGTCACCGGCAAGCCGGGCGGCGAAGCGGCCAGCCACCTGTCGGGCGACTACCTGAGCATCTACGTGCCGACGACGCCGAATCCGACCTCGGGCTTTTTCCTGATGCTGAGGCGCAGCGACGTGATCCCGCTGGCGATGAGCGTCGACGACGCGCTGAAGTACGTGATCTCGATGGGCGTCGTCGCGCCTGCGGTGCCGATCAAGTCGACGCCGCTGCCGTTGCGAAATTCGATCGGCTGAGCGCCCGGCAGCCGCTCAGCCCGAACGACCGCGCGCGGCGCTGCGCGGTCCAGCGCCCCACATGGCGGCGATGCGCGCCCCGAACCGGCGCGCCCGCGACCTCTCGAGAAAAATGTCTGGAGTGAAGTGATGAGAACGACGTATTGCGGCCTGGTGAGCGAAGCGCTCCTCGGCCAGACGGTCACGCTGATGGGCTGGGCGCACCG
>JBDTNU010000079.1:0-12352 GCA_039933535.1 Caldimonas sp.
GTTCGCTTGTCGAGCCAGTCGAAGTCGATGTCGTCTTCGTGCGATGCCGGATAGAGAGCGACGGGCACGTGCACGAGACCGAAGCTGATGGCACCTTTCCAGATAGCGCGGGGCATGTTCGAACTCCAGGCGGAAGGTCGTGATCGTGCCGGCGTGGCGCGGTGCGTCAAGGCGCGGGCGTCTGCAGGCGCTGTGGGCGCCAGCCTACAGCCTCCAGAATCGCCGATCGCTTACCCTTGCCGTCCAGCGCATGAAACCCGAGACCGTCCGCACCACCGCCGTGCTCGCCCTGTTCGCGGCGTGCCTGTATCTGTTGCGCGGACTGCTCGTGCCGATCGTCTGGGCCTGCCTGATCGCGGTCGCGACCTGGCCGCTGCACGACCGCCTGCGGCTTCGTTTCGGACGCCGCGCCGAGCCGGGTAGCGCGATCCTGCTGACCAGCGCGGTCATCGTCTTCCTGGTCCTGCCGCTCGGCTATCTGTTCTATCGCGGTCTGCGCGAAACCCCGGCGCTGATCCATCTCTGGACATCGAGCCGCGAAGACGGCCTGCCGGTGCCCGCCTGGCTCGCTTCCGTGCCGGGGATCGGCACGTGGGCAGTGCACCAGTGGCAGGAGACGCTGGCCGAGCCAGGCGCCCTCAGCAGCTACGCCCGCTCACTGATCGGCGGCCTCGACCTCGCGGCCGGGCGCACCCTCCTGGTCGTGGTCGGCCACCACGCGATGGCGCTGTTCTTCTGCATCGTCGTCCTGTTCTTTCTCTACCTCGGCGGCGATGCGCTGGCGGCCCAGGTCGACGCCGTGCTGGCGCGCCACCTCGGCCCCGCCGGCCTGCGCACCAAGTCGCTGGCGTTGCAGGCGGTGCGCGGCGCCGTCAACGGCCTGGTGATGGTCGGGCTCGGCGTTGCCGTGCTCATGACCATTGCCTACGCCCTCGCCGGCGTGCCGCATGCGGCCGCGTTGGGACTTGCCACCGGCGTGCTCGGCATGGTGCCGTTCGGCGCCATGCTCGTGCTCGCCGGCGTGCTGCTCTTCCTTGTCGCGTCGGCTTCGACGACGACCGCCATCTGGCTCGGCATCTTCGGCGCCGGCGCAATCTTCGTCGCCGACCATTTCGTGCGGCCGGTGTTCATGGCCGGCGCCGGCAAGCTGCCGCTGGTGCTGGCCTTGCTCGGCATCGTCGGCGGGCTCGAGACCTTCGGCGTGCTCGGCCTGTTCCTCGGGCCGACGCTGCTCGCGGTGATGGTCGCCGTCTGGCGGGATCTTGCCGCCGAGGACACGAAGTGAGCGGCGATGCGGCTGCGTCGCTTGCTGCCGGCTTCGACCTGAAGCGACTTCCCCATTCCTTCTACGACGATCCGTTCTCCACCTACAAGGCGCTGCGCGAGCATGCGCCGATCAAGCGCATGGCCGATGGCAGCTTCTTCCTGACTCGCCACGCCGACATCGTCGCCGTCTACAAGGACGTGGCGAGCTTCAGCTCCGACAAGCGCGAGGAGTTCTTTCCGAAGTACGGCGCCAGCCCGCTCTTCGAGCATCACACGACCAGCCTGGTCTTCAACGACCCGCCGGCGCACACGCGGGTGCGACGCCTGATCGCGGGCGCCCTGACGCCCAAGCACATCGCGGCGATGGAGGCGCGCCTGGTCGAGCTCGTCGATGGCCTGCTCGACGGGCTGGCGGCGCAGCCCGAGGGCGAACCGATCGACCTCATCGAATCCTTTTGCGGCGCGATTCCGATCGAGGTGATCGGCAACCTGCTCGGCGTTCCGCGCGACGAGCGCGCGCCCTTGCGGGCGTGGTCGCTGGCGATCCTCGGTGCCCTCGAGCCGACCCTCACCGCCGAACAGCACGCGCTCGGCAATGCCGCGGTGAGCGACATGCTCGGCTACCTCGAAGGCCTGGTCGCGCGCCGCCGTGTCGCGCCCGGCGATCCGGAGACCGATGTACTGACCCGCCTGATCCAGGGCGATGCCAGCGGCGAGAAGCTGGAGCCGCGCGAGCTGCTGCACAACTGCATCTTCCTTCTCAACGCCGGCCACGAGACGACGACCAATCTCATCGGCAACGGGCTGCGCCTGCTCGCCGAGTGGCCCGATCAGCGGGCGCGCCTTCTTGCCGAGCCGGACCTGGTCCGCAGCGCGGTCGAGGAAGTCCTGCGCATCGAAAGCTCGAACCAGCTCGGCAACCGGATCACGACCGGCGACGCCGTGATCGCAGGCGTGAAGCTCGCGCCACGCACGCAGGTGACGCTGTGCATAGGCGCCGCGAACCGCGACCCCGCGGCGTTCGCCGATCCCGACCGGTTCGACATCGCGCGGCATCCGAACCGGCACGTCGCGTTCGGCTCCGGCATCCACCAGTGCGTAGGGATGGGCCTCGGCCGGCTCGAAGCCAAGGTTGCGCTCGGCGGCTTCGTCGCGCGTTTTCCCGACTACGCGCTTTTCGGCACGCCCGTGCGCGCGCATCGGGCCCGGTTTCGTGGCCACGTTCGCCTTCCGGCCGTATTGCAAGCGCCTTCTTCGACAATGACCTGACAGGAGACTCCACCATGACACGCTTTCTTCGCCGTACCGCACCGGTCCTTTTCCTCGCCCTCGCCGCGGCTGTGCCGCTCGCGGCGACCGCGCAGATCAAGGTCGGGGTGACGCTCTCGACCACCGGCCCGGCGGTCTCGCTCGGCATTCCCGAGAAAAACACGATCGCGCTGCTGCCGAAGACGATCGCCGGGCAGAGCATCGAGTACATCGTGTTCGACGACGCCAGCGACTCGAGCGCAGCGGTCGTCAACACCCGAAAGCTGATCAGCGAGAACAAGGTCGACGTCATCATCGGCTCGACGACCACGCCTAACACGCTGGCCATGATCGACGTCGTGGCCGAGGCCGAGACGCCAGTGATCTCGCTCGCCTCGTCGGCGCGGATCATCGAGCCGATGAGCGCCAAGAAGGCGTGGATGTTCAAGACGCCGCAGACCGACACGATGATGGTCCTGGCCATCCTCGAGCACGCCGCCAAGCGCGGCATGAAGACGATGGGCTACATCGGCTTCAACGACGCGCTCGGCGAGGCCTTCTACGCCGAGTTCGAGAAGTTCGCCGAGGCGCGCCATATCAAGATCGTCGCCAGCGAGCGCTTCGCGCCGCGCGACACCAGCGTCACCGGGCAGATCGTCAAGCTCGTCTCCGCCAATCCCGACATGATCGTGATCGGCGCCTCGGGCACGCCGGCGGTACTGCCGGCGCGCGCGCTCGTCGAGCGCGGCTACAAGGGCAGCGTCTACTTCAATCACGGTGTCGCCAACAACGACTTCCTGCGCGTCGGCGGCAAGGACATCGAAGGCATGTTCGTGCCGACCAGCCCGGTCGTCGTCGCCGCGGCGCTGCCCGCCGATCATCCGGCGCGCGTTGCCGCGCTCGACTACGTGAAGCGCTACGAGGCGGCCAATGGCCCGGGCAGCGTCTCGGCCTTCGGCTCGTACACCTGGGATGCCTGGCTCGAGCTGAACCAGGCCTTGCCGATCGCGCTCAAGAAGGCCAGGCCGGGCACGCGCGAGTTCCGCGTCGCGCTGCGCGACGCGCTCGAGGGCATCCATGACCTGCATGTCTCGAACGGCGTGGTCAGCATGTCGAAGAACGACCACCTCGGCCTCGACCAGCGCGCCCGCGTGATCGTCAAGGTCGTCGACAACAAGTGGAGACTCGATTGAGCCGATGAGCTCGCCCCCGGTCCTCGCCGATCGGCGTCATCGCGGGGCCTTCGCGGCAGGCTGCGTCGCGGTCACGATCGGCGTCGTCCTGCATCTGCCGATGTTCTGGATGGGCAAGGACAATGGTTTTCGCCTGGCCGACATGCCGATGGACGCCGGGATGCTCTGGGGCATGGCGTTGATCGTCGCCGGCCTCGTCGTCGCCGGATACGGGTTGCTGCCCAGGAAGCTCGCCCGCAGCGCGGTCGAGCCGCCGCACGACCTCTCCATCAGTGCCCCCGAAGACGTGCCGCTCGGCCCGGTGCACTGGCGCCTGATGATCGTACTCACGGTCGCTCTCGTCATCGACGTGATGAAGCCGGCCAGCCTCGGCTTCGTCGTTCCCGGCATGCGCGCCGAGTACTCGGTCTCGGCGGCAACCGTCGCCTGGCTGCCGTTCGCGGCGCTCTGCGGCACGGTCGTCGGCTCGGTGTTGTGGGGCTGGCTTGCCGATCTCTATGGCCGGCGTGCTTCGATCCTGCTCTCGGCGGTGATGTTCGTCGGCACCTCGATCTGCGGCTCGATGCCCTCGCTCTGGTGGAACGTCGGCATGTGCTTCCTGATGGGTGCGGCCGCAGGCGGCATGCTGCCGGTGACCTATGCGCTGCTTGTCGAGACCATGCCCTCGAAGCAGCGCGGCTGGGCGCTGGTGCTGGTGGGCGGGCTCGGCGCGGTGGGCGGCTATCTGGCGGCGAGTGCGCTCTCGGCCTGGCTGCAGCCGATGTTCGGCTGGCGCATCCTGTGGTTCCTCAATCTGCCGACCGGGCTGATGCTGATCTTTCTCAACGCCTACGTGCCCGAGTCGCCCAAGTTCCTGCTCGCGCGCGGCCGCGTTGCCGAAGCGCGGGCGGTCTTGCGCAAATTTGGCTGCACGGTGAAGGATGCCGGCGTGACGGCGATGGAGCGCGTCGAAAGCACGATCGCCGTGGTCGCGCATCTGCCGCGCCGCTACGTGGCGCGGACGTGGGCGCTGAGCATTGCGGCGCTTGCGTGGGGGCTCATCAACTTCGGCCTGCTGCTCTGGATGCCGGCGTTGCTGGTCGCCAGGGGCTACAGCATTGCGTTGACGAGCCAGCTGCTCGCGGCTTCGGCCTTGATCGCGGTGCCGACGGTATTTCTCGCCGCGGCGCTCTACGGTCGGTGGAGCAGCAAGGGCGCCTTGGTCGGTTCGATCGCGCTCACCGCAACGGGCCTGCTCGGCATCGTCTACCTGGAGCTCGCGTCGCCGGCCGATGCCAGCCCGGTCCTGCCGATCGCGGTGCTGATCGTCGGCCTGAACGGGATCATCGCGATGCTCTTGCCGTACGCAGCCGAAAGCTATCCGCTCAAGGTGCGTGGACGCGCCACCGGCTGGGTGGCGGCGTGTACCAAGGCCGGCGGCCTTGCGGCCCAGGCCTTGAGCCTGTTCGGCCTGATCCCCGGATTGGCCCTGGGCGCTGCGCTGACGCTGGTTCCGGTGGTCGCCGCGCTGGGGCTGGTGCTGCGCTACTGCAGCGAGACGCGCGGGCGCGACCTGCGCGAAATGGAAGAGGCGATACGGGAACCGGCCGGCCCGTAGGGCTGCTCAAGCCAAATGCGTCCCCGCAGCGGTATTTCTGCCGCAAGAGCTCGCCGTTCGGCGTCAAGTTGCCGGCGCTTCGGTCGAAATCGACCTAGTCTTCAAGCGATCTCCGATTACTGGGCAGCCGTTGCCCGCCCGCATCCGACGTTCGCCCTCCGTGCTTCAACGCCTTTCGATCTTCGCCGCGCTGCTCGCCCTTGCCGCCCTTGTCTCGAGTGCGAAGGCGGCGACGGTGAGCGTCGTCGTCAGTGACCCGGACGGCAAGCCGATCACCGACGCCGTCGTAATGCTGGAGCCAGCGTCCGGTCGCATGCCGGTCAGCCCGATGAGCGGCGTGCAGATCGCGCAGGTCCATCGCCAGTTCAGCCCCCAGCTGACGGTGGTGACGGTCGGAACGGCGGTCACGTTCCCCAACAACGACACGGTGCGCCACCAGGTCTATTCGTTTTCGCCGATCAAGGCCTTCGAGCTCAAGCTCTACGCCGGCGTGCCGGCCGCGCCGGTCGTATTCGACAAGCCCGGCATCGCGATCCTCGGCTGCAACATCCACGACCAGATGGTGGCGTGGGTGGTGGTCGTCGATACCCCGCTGCATGGCCGAAGCGCGGCAACCGGCAAGGCCCAGATCGACGCTGTGCCGGCCGGCAACTATCAGTTGCGCGTGTGGCACTCGAGCCTCGCCGAAGGCTCGCCGCCGACCACGACGCCAGTCAGCGTCGGCGCTGCCGACCTCGAAGTGCGCACCTCCCTCAACACGACCGGGCCGCGCAAATGAACGGCCGTGGCCACTGGTGGCAGCGCTCGATCGGCGGGCGGATCATCCTGCTTTTCCTGGGCCTCCTGCTCGCGGTGCAACTGGCCAGCTTCGTCGCGTTGCGCGCGAGCCTCTCGGATCACGCGCATCGGGTCCTGCCAGGCAAGCTCGAAGCCGGCGAACGCCTGCTTTCGAACCTGCTCGACCGGCGCGCGCAGACACTGATCAACGGGGCGCGACTGCTTGCCGCCGACTATGGCTTTCGCGATGCCGTGAGCTCCAACGACGGCGAGACCATCGTGTCGGTGCTGGCCAACCACGGCGCACGCATCGGCGCCACCGAGGTGGCCTTGCTGACCACCGACTTCAAGCTGCGCGCGACGACTGCCAGCCAGGCCCGCGACCTCACTCCCCTGGCCGAGCGGCTGGCGACCCAGTCCGCGGTCTCCGGCCAGGCGAGCGTCATCACGCTGCGCGCCGGCCGGCCCTACCAGGCGGTGCTGGTCCCGATCAAGGCGCCGCTCGTGGTCGGCTGGGTGTTGATGGACTTTCCGATCGACGCGCAACTGGCCGCCGACATGCAACGGCTGTCCGCGCTGGACCTGACCCTGGTTTCTCGCCCTTCCTCGAACGAGCCGTGGTCCGTGAACCTGACCAGCCTCGGCGCCAAGAGCGCGGCCAGCCTGGCGAACCAGTCCTGGCCGGATGGCACCGAGGTCGCGGAGATGACTTCGGTGGCGGCGCAGGGCGAGGAGCTCGGCGTGCGCGTCAAGACGCTGAGCCTGGGTCGCGAGGCCGATGTCGGCGCCGGCGTTCGCGCCTTGCTGTCGCTCTCGGTGGACGACGCCGTGCGGCTGCCGCGAGACCTGCAGCTGGCCTTGATCGGCATCACCTTGATGGGCATCGTCGTCTTCGCGTTCGGCAGCGTCTTCACCGCGCGCCGCGTCACCACGCCCCTGCGCGGCCTGGCCGATGCGGCCGAGCGCCTGGGCCGCGGCGACTACGCGACGCCCATGCCCATGCTCGGCATGCAGCGGCACGACGAGATCGGCGAGCTTTCGCAGTCGTTCGAGCGGATGCGCAACAACATCGCCGAAAACCAGGCGCAGATCCTCAAGCTGGCCTACTGGGACAGCCTGACCGGCCTGCCCAACCGGGCACGCTTTCGCGAGGCCGTGAATCAGGCCATCGCGGAGGCGCCGCCGGGCGGTTCGGTCGCGATCATCATGCTCGACCTTAACCGCTTCAAGCACGTCAACGATGTGCTCGGCTATCGGATCGGCGATCTCTTGCTGGTGCAGGTGGCGGAGCGCCTGAACCGGCAACTGGTTCGCGATGGCGACCTGGTCGCCCGGCTGAGCGGAGACGAGTTCGGGGTCCTGCTGCGCGCCGGCGACGCCGAGCTTGCGCGTTCGGTGGCGAAGCGGATCGAGCAGGCTTTCCATACGCCGCTCGCGCTGGAAGAGCACAGGGTCGACATGGGTGCGGGCATCGGCATCGCGTGCTGGCCCGAGCACGCCGAGAACGGCGACGCGCTTCTCAACCGCGCCGAAGTGGCGATGTACGCGGCCAAGAGCCGCGGCAACGGCACGCTGATGTACGACCCGTCCGTCGATGTCGCCAGTGCGCAGACGCTGACGCTGATCGGCGAGCTGCGCCAGGCCGTGGACCGCGACGAGCTGCGCCTGTACCTGCAACCCAAGCTGGCCCTCGATACCGGGCAGCTCGTCGGCGCCGAGGCGCTGGTGCGCTGGCAGCACCCGCTGCGCGGCCTGGTGCCGCCCGCGGAGTTCATTCCGTTTGCCGAGCAGACCGGCTTCATCCGTGTGCTGACGATGTGGGTGTTCGAGGCCGCGGCGCGCCACTCGCACGCGCTCAGCGACGAAGGCATCGACCTGGTGCTCTCGGTGAACCTCTCGACGCTCGACCTGCTCGACCAGGATCTGCCGCAGAAATTCGAGGCGGTGCTGACCCGGCGGCGCGTGCCGGCCCGGGCGTTCTGCCTCGAGATCACCGAGAGCGCGATGATGGACGACCCGCAGCGCGCGCTGGCGACGCTGGACCGTTTGAGCGCCATGGGCTTCAAGCTCTCGATCGACGATTTCGGCACCGGCTATTCGTCGCTCGCCTACCTCAAGCGCCTGCCGGTCGACGAGCTCAAGATCGATCAATCCTTCGTCCGCAACATGCAGACCGATGCCGATGACGCGGTCATCGTCCGCTCGACCATCGATCTGGCGCACAACCTGGGCATCGTCGTCGTGGCCGAAGGCGTCGAGAACATGCAGGTCTGGAAAATGCTGCGCGACCTGCAGTGCGATCTGGCGCAGGGCTTCTACATGGGCCGGCCGATGCCGGTCGCGGCATTCATGCAATGGTCGACGACCTGGTCGGCCGGCCGCCGGCCCCTCGGGACCGACAGCGCGGTGCTGCACTGACGTGACGACGCGCGCCGGCCGGATCGCTCGCCTGCTCGCGGTGTCCATGGCCCTGTGCTTCGGCGTGGCGCACGCCGAACCGGGCTACTACGTCGTCACGGTCTACGACAACCCGGGCCTGAAGACCGCTGACTTTCGCTACTGGACGGTGAAGGCGCGCGGCTCGACCGAGATCACCTGGCCCGAGGTCGGCTTCGGCTGGAACGTCAACGGCCGCTGGTACACCGAGCTGCTCGCCAGCTACATCGGCTCGTCGCAGTTCGCTACCCACCTCGACACCCTGAACTGGCAGAACGATGTCCTGCTGACCCAGGGCCAGTATCCCTTCGACCTGGCGATCCACACGCAGCTGGTGAGGCCGCAGCATCCGGCTTCGGGATACTCGCTCGAATTCGGCCCGGCGCTGCAGACCGACATCGGTCGCACCCAGCTCAATCTCAACCTCTTCTTCGAGCGCGGCTTCGGCCCCTTGTCGGCGCGGCCGACCGAGCTGAACTACCAGTGGCAGGTGCGCTATCGCTGGACACGCTGGCTGCACGTGGGCGCGCAAGGCTTCGGCGAAGTGGGGCCTTGGGACCACTGGTCGCCGCACGACGCGCAATCTCACCGCGTCGGGCCCGCCTTGTTCGGCTCGCTGCCGATCGGGCCGGGGGTCATCGGCTGGCAGGCTTCGTACCTGTTCGGCAAGACCTACGGACAGCGCGGCAACATGTTCTCGACGCGCTTGAAGTACGAGTTCTAGGTCGCGATCCGGTGCGGCCGAGTCTCGACGCGCAGGCAGAGTGCGGCGGTGAGCAGGGCCAGGAAGATGTGGCAGAGGTAGACCGAGTGGAAGTCGTGCAGCGTCGGCGCCGCCTGGCCGACCAGCACGATGGTCAGCGCCACGCCGAGCACAGAGCCGACCTGCCGGACCGCCTGGTTGACGGCGCTGCCGATGCCGAAGCGATTGGCCGGCAAGCCCGAGACCGCCGCGCCGGAGAGCGAAGGCAACACCATGCCAACGCCGATGCCGGTCAGGAACAGGCCGGGTAGCCACTCGCTCGCGTAGTGGGGCTCGATGCCGGGTACGAAGTAGAACCAGAGGCCGCCCATGGCATACACGAGGCTGCCGATCACCAGCAGCGGCTTGTGGCCGATGCGCGCGGCGAAGCGTCCTGCGACGATCGCCGTGGGCACCACCATCAGCGGACCCGGCGTCACCGCCAGACCAGCGCTCGGCAACGAGTAGTGCCAGACGTTCGTCATGTAGATGAAGAAGGCGAAGAACATCATCGCGAAGGCAATGCCGAAGCTCAGCGTCGCGAGATTGACCCAGCGGTAGGTCGGGTTCTCGAACAGGCTCAGGTCGATCGCCGGCGCCTTCGAGTGCTTGGCCCAGACGACGAACAACGCCAGCGCGAGCACGCCGCCTGCGAGACAGGCGATCACGAGCGGCGAGCCCCAGCCGAGCGACTCGGTGCGCACCAGCCCGAGCGCGATCGCGCCCACGCCGACGATGATCAGCAGCACGCCGACGATGTCGAGCGGCGCTGCGTTCTCGGGGTTGCGCGACTCTTCGAGCACGTGCCTGCCGCGCCAGAGCGAAAGCGCGCCGAGCGGCAGGTTGATGTAGAAGGCCCAGGGCCAGCCCCAGGCGTCGACCACCCAGGAGCCGATGCTCGGGCCGAGCGCGGCCGCGAGCCCTCCCACCGCGCCCCAGAGGCTCACCACGATCGCGCGTCGCGACGCCGGAAACGCGGCGAGCACGATCGCCAGCGAGGCCGGCATCAGCAAGGCTGCGCCGATGGCCTGCAAGGCGCGCGCGCCGATCAGCTGCAGCACGCTGCCCGAGAGGCCGCACGCCAGCGAGGCGAGCAGGAAGATCGAGACGCCGGTGACGAAGATCCGCTTTCTGCCGTACAGGTCGGCCAGGCGTCCGGCGGGCACGAGCAGGGCGGCGAACACGACCGTGTAGGCGTTGAGAACCCACGAGAGATCGGCTGCCCGCGCTCCGGGAAACGCGGCGCGCAACGCTCCGAACGCGGCATAGAGGACGGTCGAGTCGATCGAGACCAGGAACACGGCGACGCTGGCCACGGCGAAGACCACCCACGGCGCGTTGGCCACCGGCGGGGTGGCGCCCGTGCGGTAAGGCGCAATTGCGGGCTCGCTCTGCATGATGACCGTCATATGAAACCTCGTGCGAAAAGGAATTGGTGCAGCCCGGCAGAAGGTCAGCCGAGTGTCTCGGTCGCCGCGCGTGCGGCCGCTTCACGGACCGAGCGCGAAAGCACCGGATCGTCGACCGCGCGGGCGATGATCATGGCGCCGACCAGGCCACTCAGCTGCGCCAGCGCGCGATCGTGCCCGGCGGGCTCGCCCCACGCGCCGCCGTGGCGTTCGAGCAGGTCGACCAGCTCCTTGATGCGCGCGGTGGCGGCATGGCGCACGGCCGGCGCCTGGCGCCGCAGCTCGGAGGCCGAGGCGGCAAGCGGGCAGCCACGCTCGGGCAGATCGACGTGTCGATCCGAGAGGTAAGCCTGGACCAGGGCGCTCAGTCCCTGCCCGGCGGGCGCCGCCGCGGCGATCCGCGCCAGCTGGGCGACCCCGTCCGCGCCGGCACTGCCCGCCGCCTCGGCGAGCATCGTCTCGCGCGATGCGAAGTGGGCGTAGAAGCCGCCGTGGGTCAGGCCGGCGTCGGCCATCACCTCGGCGACGCCGGTGCCGGCGTAGCCGTGGCGCCGGATCGCCGACGCCGCGGCCCGAACGATCCGCTCGCGCGTTTCCGCCTTTTGCTCCCCGCGCGGGACCGGCGTGGGGCGGGCGGCTGGCCGCTTCGCGGCTTGCCTGGACTTTCGCATATGACAGTCATCATATCAAAGGCCGTCAACGCAGGTCGGTGTCTCCCAGGAATTCGCGTGAGCCTAGGCGGCCGTCGCGCCGACGATTCGACGGCAGTGCGCGAACGCGGCCTCGATCAGGCGCTGGTTCGCCTCGGGCGTGCGAAATCCCGAGTGCGCCGAGAGCGTGACGTTGGCGAGCGTCGTCAGCACGTGACCGGCGGGCAGCGGCTCGATCTCGAACACGTCGAGCCCGGCGTGCCCGAGCTGGCCCGAGCGCAGTGCCTCGACCATCGCCACCTCGTCGACCAGCGCGCCGCGTGCGGTGTTGACGAGGATCGCGCCGGGCCGCATCGCCGCGATCCGCGAGCGCGAGAGAAAGCCGCGCGTCTCGTCGTTCAGCAGCAGATGCATCGAGACCGCGTCGCTTTCGCCGAGCAGACGCTCGATCGACACGAACTCGACGCCATCGCATGACTTCGGTGCGCGGTTCCAGGCCAGGACTTTCATGCCGACGCCGAGCGCGATCCGCGCCACCTCGGCGGCGATGCCGCCGAAGCCCACGAGGCCGAGCGTCTTGCCGGTCAGCTGCGTGCCTTCACTGCGCAGCCACTGGCCGCCGCGCATGCCGCGGTCCATGGCGGCGAAGCCGCGCGCGGCGGCGAACAGCAGGCCGATCGTGCATTCGGCGACCGCCGTGTCGCCGTAGCCCTTGATGATGTGGACCGTGATGCCGAGCGCGGCGAGCGCTTCCGGATCCATGTAGCTGCGCGCGCCGGTGCCGAGGAACACGACGTCCGTGAGCCCCGCGCAGCGACGGGCGATCTCGATCGGAAAGGCGGTGTGATCGATGATTGCGATCGCCGCGCCGGCGATCGTCTCAGGCAGCTCGCCAGGGGTGATGCCGGCCTGGCCGAACGAGACCTCGAGCGCCGGAACCGCGCCCGGTCCTAGCCGCTCGGCAAGCGAGCGCAGGGCAGGGTTGGCATCGACGAAGACGGCGCGCATCGCGTCAGCCACGCGTCGCCATCGCC
>JBDTNU010000080.1:0-12158 GCA_039933535.1 Caldimonas sp.
AGCCGCTTTTGCCAAGGTCGGCGTGCTGATGGCGAGCGCGCGGCGCACCGCGCAGGCCCTGCACCCGACCAATCTGCATGTCAACACGAGCCTCTTCCCACGCGACACGGTGCAAAGCCGCTTGCCCAATCCCGAGTGGCTCGAGGCGTGGCTCGACAAGCAAATCCAGTTCGACTCTGTCTGGGAGAGCAAGGTCATCGAGCGCATCCTGCACAACCTGAGCCTGCTCCTCGAACGCAGTTTTGCCAGCGTGCAGGAGTTGAACCGCTACCGCAAGGAAGTGGCCAACAAGATCGCCGCGGCCGCTGCTGCCACGGCAGCCGGCAGCGTCGTTGCCGCTGCGCCGGGCGTGAAGCCCGCCTGATTCCGGAGCGAGCCCGAGGCGCTCGCCTCGAGGATCCGCAGCTTTTCACGGCCAGTCCATGACCGCGCCGCGAGACGACAATCGGGCGGTGTTGCCCGCCTTCGTCGCCAAGCTCTGCCCACGCGTCGAGCTGCAGCCGCGGCTTGCCGCGCTGGCCCGTCCGCTCGTCTTCACGAATGGCGTGTTCGACATCGTTCATCGCGGCCACGTCACGTACCTGGCGCAGGCGCGCGCGCTCGGTGCGAGCCTGGTCGTCGGCCTCAACAGCGACGCTTCTGCCCGTGCGCTCGGCAAGGCGGCGGACCGCCCGCTCAACCACGAAGGCGACCGTGCCACGGTGCTTGCCGCGCTCGAAAGCGTGAGCCTGGTGACGCTGTTCGACGAAGCGACGCCGATCGAGCTGCTCAAGCTCGTGCGACCCGATCTCTACGTCAAGGGCGGCGACTACGACGTCGATCGCCTCGCCGAAACGGCGCTCGTGCGCAGCTGGGGCGGCGAGGCGAAGGCACTGGCGTTCGTGGACGGCTATTCGACAACGGCGCTGGTCGAACGGATTCGTCGCTGAACGGCTGCCGGCCGGAGACTAGTCGCTGCTGCGAAAGTCGAGCGTCTCGAGATTGATGCCATAGCGCTCGCGTTGGCGGCGTGCCGGAAAGACAATTTCGCGTTCGACCCTGCGGCGCAGGCGCGCCGCTTCCGGCGAGCGTTCCTTGACGATGTGGGCGAGCAGCGCCTCGTCGCTCAGGTAGGGCTCTCGTGGCCGGCCGCGCATGCCCCAGCCGCCCGGGTAGGTGACCTGCAGCCTCGCGTCGCTCGCCGTGAAGCCGGCGATCGCGCGGATGTCCGCCAGGCGGACCCAGCGCTGGTGGTCGGCGTCTTCGACGACGCGAACCGAGCGTCCCTTGAAGACGAAGTGCCGGCCTTCGAGCTCGCGCCAGTTGGCGCGCCGCATCTCGTGCCAGATGGCGATCGCCAGGTCCATCAGCGGCCGCGCCAGCACGATGCCGACAACGCCTGCCATGAACAACAGGCCGGTGTCGAAGCCGAGCCGCCAGAGCGCCCAGCTCGTCGCGGCGCAGAGCGCCAGGCGGATCGCGATTGTCTTCAGGACCTCGATCACGCCGTCTTCCGGTTGACGAGAAAGATGCCAGCCGCGACGGTCGCAAGGGCGAACAGCAAGCGCCCGGTCACCGGCTCGGCGAGGAGCACTGCGCCGAGCAGCAGGCCGAACACGGGCGTCAGCATCGTGAACGACGCAAGGCGCGTCGCCGGGTAGTGGCGAATCAGCCAGAACCAGAGCAGGTAGCTCGCGAAGGTGACGATGACGACCTGAAAGCCGATCGAGGCCCAGGCCAGCATCGAGAGGTGGCTCGGCAACGGTGCACCGGAAAGCAGCGCCGCCGCGACCAGGAGCAGCGCCGAGATTGCGAGCTGGTAAAGCAAGGTCTTTTCGGCCGACGCGTGGGTCAACGCCGAGGCGCGCACCGCCAGCGTCGTCGCGCCCCAGAGCGCCCCGCCGAGCAGGCCGAGGGCATCGCCGATCCATTGCTTCGGTCCGGCGGCGGGCTCGGAAAAACCTTCCGAGAAGGCCCAGGCGACGCCCGCGAAGGCGAGCACCAGCCCCGCCGTTTGCCACAGGCTCAGGCGCTCGGAGCGGGCGATCAGTGGCATGCCGAGGGCGACGACGAAGGGCGCGGTGTAGAGGAAGACGACCATCCTCGACGCCGTCGTGAACTGCAGGCCCACGAAGATGCAGAAGAACTCGGCCGCGAACAGGACGCCGGCGAGCAGGCCGCCGGGCAGGGTCGCGTCGCGATCGAACAGGGCGATGCCGCGACTGCGCGACCACAGCCAGACCAGCGCGGCGCCGCCGGTCGAGCGCGCCGCCGCTTGCCAGAGTGCCGGGATCTCGTGCATGGCCGATTTGGCCGCGACCTGATTCAGGCCCCAGAGAAAGCAGCAGAAGACGAGCGAGCCGAGTGCGACCGCGTCGAGATGGGTTTTGCGCTCAGTCATTGCGGCCGATGGTAAGGGTGCGTCGGTGCAGCGCCTCTGCGAGGCCGGACGCGAGCAGGCCGGCGACCAGGCCGCTGGCGTGGGCGAATGGCGCGACCGCGATGTCCCAGCCTGGCGGGTTTCGCAACGCCTCTCCCCACGGCGTCTCGCTCATGACCTTGGCCGAGAGGGCGGCGAGCAGGGCCACGCCGATCGCTCGTCGAGGTCCCTGCGCCCTGACGATGAGGAAAATCGCTGCCGCCGCCACGCCCGCATGGAGCACGCCCGAGAGTCCACCGTAGTGAACCAGATCGGGCCGTGCGAGCAGGCCGAACTGGGTGAGCGGCCAGGCGGCGAACCAGGCCAGTGCGGTGCGCTGCGGAACCCGAGCGGCCCATCCCAATGCGCCGACCAGGGCCGTGCCGGCGAGGTTGGCCGCGAGGTGCAGGTTGCTGAAGTGCAGCCAGGCTGCGCTCCAGGCGCGCCAGGGCTCGCGCCAGGCGAGCGCCGGCTGCCAGTCGATTGCGGTGACGGTCGCAGCGAAGCCGGGGGCGGCGAGGTTCAAGGCCATGAAGGCCCCGACGGCGCCCAGCCCGAGCAATGCGGCGAGGGCTGCCCAGGCTCGACCGGCGTCGCCCGCGGCCGTGCTCTCAGCCGAAGACCGCACGCCAGAGCGCGAGGACGGCGGTTTTCTGCTCGGCCATCGCGTCCGGGTCGAACTGCGTCGGCTGCTCGTCGAGGCGGGCCCGGTGCTGGGCCCGGCGCAGGTCGCGGTAAGCGTCGGCGGCCGCGCTGCCGACGCCTTGCGGCAGCAAGCCCGCGGTCTCGGCACGACGCAGCAACGCGATGTTGCCAACGTCGTCGAGCAGCTCCGGATGGGCGCCGCTTTCGGCGAGCACGAGCGCCTGCACCGCGAACTCGACATCGATCATGCCGCCGGCACTGTGCTTGAGGTCGAAGCGGCCGGCCCTGACCGGGTGGGCGCCGCGCACCTTCTCGCGCATCGCTTTTACTTCTTCGCGCAGGGCCACCGCGTCGCGCGGCGCTGCCAAGACGGTACGGCGCACGGCCTCGAAGCGCGGCGCGATCCGTTCGAGCCCGGCGCACCAGCGTGCCCGCGTCAGCGCCTGGTGCTCCCATGTCCATGCGGTGTTGCTGCCACGCCCGGTCTGGTAGTTCTCGAACGACTCGATAGATGTGACGAGCAGGCCCGAGTTGCCGTTCGGGCGCAGCGCGGTGTCGATGTCGAACAGCTCGCCGGCCGCGGTGCGCATCGTCAGCCAGGTGATCAGCTTGCGAACGAACGCGCCGTAGACCTCCGCTGCCTTGTCGGCGTCGACGTCGGGATCGTCGTGGACGAACACGACATCGAGATCGCTGCCGTAGCCGAGCTCCTTGCCGCCCAGCTTGCCGTAGGCGATGACGGCCAGTTGCGGCTCGGCGCGGTGCGCGGCTTTCAGGTGCTTCCAGGCCCAGCACATCGCGCACGAGAGCGTCGCGTCGGCGAGCGCCGACAGGTCGTCGGCGACCTGCTCGACGCTGATGTGGCCTTCGACGTCGCGCACCAGCGTGCGAAAGACCTCCGCGTGATGAGCGCGGCGCAAGGTGTCGAGCAGCAGCTCTTCTTCCGCCTGGCTCGATCTTTCCCAACCGGCGTGCCGCTCCTCTAGCTCGCGCGTGTAGGCGGCCGGGTCGAAGCGGCTGTGCAGCAACTCTTCATCAGCGAGCTCGTCGATGACACCCGGGTGCAGCATCAGGTAGCGCATCGGCCAGCGCGCCAGCCCGAGCAGGCGCAGCAGCCGGTTCTGCACCTCGGGCCGTTCGGCCAGCAGCGCCAGGTAGCTCTCGCGTCGCAGCAAGGGCTCGAGCCAGTCGATGAAGAGGGTCGCGGCGTGCAGCGTGCAGCGGCCTTCGGCCACGGCTTGGGCGGCGCGCGAGACCAGACCGGCCAGGCGAATCTTGCTTTCGTCCTTCAGCAAGCGGATCTTCGGCTGATCGCAGAGCGGCCGGACGCGCGCTGCCAGCTCCGGCGGCAACTGGGCGAGGAAGGCCTCGGCATCGACCGGTTGCGGCGGCGGGCCGCAAGTGCGGCAGTTGGCGGCGCCGGCCCGGCCGTCGTGCAGCAGCAGGTCGAACTCGCCGGCGACGTATTCGCGGGCCTGGCCCAGCTCGTCGAGCAGTCCGCAGGGCCCGGCGACGTCGCTCACGCTGGCGGCGATCCAGGCGAGGTCGGCGTCGTTCTCCGGCAAGACGTGCGTCTGCTGGTCGTCGAGGTACTGGATGCGATGCTCGACCCGACGCAGCAGCGTGTATGCGGCGGCGAGGCGTTCGGCGCTGGCTCGCTTCATGAGGCCGCCGGCGGCGAGCTTGTCGAGCGCCTTCAACGTCGAGCGGGTTCGAATCTCGGGGAACTGGCCGCCGCGCACGACCAGCAGCAGCTGGACGATGAACTCGATCTCGCGGATGCCGCCGCGCGAGAGCTTGACGTCGTTGGCGCGCTGCGGCCGGCCGGCGGCTCGGCGTTGCGCTTCGTCGCGTACCTTGGCGTGCAACTGGCGCAAGCCCTCGAAGACGCCGTAGTCGAGGTAGCGGCGATAGACGAAGGCGGTGACGAGCGACCGCAGGGCCAGCGCGCGCCCGTTCTGCACGCTCGCCAGCGGCGCGACGACGCGGCTCTTCAGCCAGGCGAAGCGCTCCCATTCGCGTCCGTAGGCCTGCAGATATTCCTCGAGCATGGCCATGCTCACGACCGGAGGTCCGGAGTTGCCGTTCGGACGCAACGCCAGATCGACGCGGAAGACGAAGCCGTCTTCGGTGACCTCGCCGATCAAGGTGTAGAGGCTGCGCGCGACCTGCGAGAAATATTCGTGGGCGCTTGTCGAATGCACGCCGTCGGTCGTGCCGTCTTCCTCGTAGACGTAGATCAGGTCGATGTCGGACGACACGTTCAACTCGCGCGCACCGAGCTTGCCCATGCCGATGACCCAGAAATCGATCCGGCGTCCGGCGGCGTTCAGGGGTGCGCCGAAACGCGCGTCCTGCTCGGCGAGCGCCTGGGCAAGCGCGAGCTCGAGCGTCGTCTCGGCAAGCTCGGTCATGGTCCGCGTCACGTCGGCGAGCGTCGCGCCGCCTTCGACATCGAGGACGGCCAGGCGCTCGAGCGTCAACTGACGCGCCACGCGCATGGCGCTGGCGAGGTCGCGTCCCTGACGCTGCAGACGCCCGACCGTCGCGGCGATCTCGATGCGGCCCGGGAGTCCGGATGCGAATGCCACAAGCTCTTCCGGGTAGCGGCGCCGGATCCGTTGCACGAAACGGCTGTACGCAGCGACGGGGCGCGGGGGATTTCCGGTGGATGTGTCGGCCGCAGCGGGCGGCGCGGGAGAAACGCCTGGCGAGATCGCTGCGTTGCGGGCGTTGGCGATCTCGGAGGAGCTCATCGTCGCCAGGGGTCTGTGCTAGATTGACCCGACCGGCGCGAGACGCGGGTCGTGCCCGTGCCGCGCCTTTGTTCGCATGATGGCGTGCCGACCGCACCCCTGACGCCTTGCCGGCCTGCGCAACGCCGTCTTCATGCCTTCCCACCCTCACAACGTTCAGGTCGTTTCGCCCAAGCGCGCCACGCGGCGGTCGCGCCTGGCGCCGTTTCGCTTCGCGGCGCGCCTGCTGCTCGGGCTGTTCGGCGCGGCGTTGCTCGCGCTGTTTGTAGGTTGGCTCTCACTTCACTGGCTGATTCTGCCGCACATCGAGGAGTGGCGTGCACCCATCGAGGCGCGCGCCAGTCGCCTGCTCGGCGCGCCCGTGAAGATTGGCGCAATCGTGGTTCGCTCGAGCGGCTGGGTGCCGGCGCTCGAACTGCACGACGTGCTCGTTCTAGATGCCGAGCAGCGCGTGGCGCTGAGCCTCCCGCACGTCTCGGCCTCGCTGTCGCCGCGTTCGCTGCTGGCCCTCGAGCCCCGCTTCGAGCAGTTGCTGATCGATGCGCCCAGCCTCGACATCCGGCGCGACGCTGCCGGACACATCCGCGTGGCCGGGCTCGACTTCGGGGGCAACGCTTCTGCGGCCGAAGACGACGGCGACGCCGCGCACTGGTTCTTCAAGCAGGAAGAGTTCGTTATCCGCGGCGGCACCGTGCGCTGGATCGACGAGCAGCGCCAGGCACCGCCGCTGGTGCTCGCCAGCGTCGACCTGGTCGTTCGCAACGGCCTGCGCGACCATGCGCTGCGTCTCGACGCGACGCCGCCCGCGGCCTGGGGCGATCGCTTCAGCTTGCGTGGCCGCTTCACGCAGCCCTTGTTCGCGCGCGCCGGCGACTGGCGACGCTGGAGCGGCAGCATGTTCGCCGACCTTCCCCGCGCCGACGTGCGCGAGCTGCGCCGCTACGTCGCACTGCCGTTCGAGCTGAGCGAGGGCGACGGCGCCTTGCGCGGCTGGTTCGAGATGCACGAGGGCCAGCCGGAGAGCGCCACGGTCGACCTTGCCTTGCGCGCCGTGACGTTGCGGCTCGACAAGGGCGTCGAGCCGCTCGAGTTCGAGGAGATAGAAGGGCGCTTCGATGCGAAGAAGAACGGCGACCGTGTCGCCGTCGACGTGCGTCGCTTCGGCTTCGTCACCGGCGACGGCATCCGCTGGCCGAAGGGCAACCTGAGCGTCGCGTGGCGCCAGCCCGAAGGCCAGGACGTGGCGAGTGGCGAGTTCGCCGCCGAGCGACTCGACGTCGGCGTCATGGCCGAGATCGCGGGCCGCGTTCCGCTCGGCGCCGCACTGCGCGAACTGCTCGCCGACGTGCATCCGCAAGGCGTCATCACGCAGCTCAGCGCACGCTGGGACGGGCCGGTCGACGCGCCGGCGCACTATCGCGTGAAGGGATTGCTGACCGGCCTGTCGCTCACCGCCCGCGCCGCCGCGCGGGCCGATGCCGTGGGCCGCCCGGGGCTGCGCAACGCGACGCTCCAGCTCGATGCGAGCGAGGCCGGCGGGGAGGCGCGGCTCGGCGTCGAGCAGGGCGTGCTCGAATTTCCCGGCGTCTTCGCCGAGCCGGCGCTGCCGTTCGATCGCCTCGACGCCAAGCTCGCCTGGAAGATCGAGGCGCGTCCCGGCGCCTTGCCGAAGATCACGGCGCGGGTTCGCGACGCACGATTCGCCAACGCCGATGCCGAAGGCGAGCTGAGCGCGACCTGGCAAACCGGCCCGGGCGTGGGTTCGGCGCGCGGCGGCCGCTTCCCGGGCGAGCTCGAGCTCGACGGCAGGATCGCGAACGCCCGTGCGGCGAGAACCGCTCGCTACCTCCCGCTCGGCCTGCCCGACTCGGTGCGCAACTACGTCGGCCGCGCGGTACAGGGCGGCACGATCCAGAGCGCGTCGTTCCGGGTCCGCGGCGACCTCCGGGACTTTCCGTTTCACAACGCCAAGTCCAACCGCGACGGCGAATTCCGCATCACCGCCAAGGTCGACGACCTGGTCTTCGCCTATGTGCCGGGCGACGCGTCGAGTCCGGCATCGGCCGATGCGGCCAAAGCGGCCTGGCCGCCCTTCACCGCCGGGTCGGGCGAGCTCGTCGTCGACCGCACGACGCTCGAGATCCGCGATGCGCGGGCGCGGCTGGCGGGCGTCGAATGGACGCGCATCCACGGCCTGATCCCGCAGCTCGGCGACCACGCGCGGCTCGACATCGACGGGGTTGCGCGCGGCCCGCTCTCCGACATGCTGCGCTACGTCAACGCGACGCCGATCGGTCGCTGGATCGGCCGGGCGCTTGCGGGCGCGAGCGCCAGCGGCGCCGCCGACCTGAAGCTCGCGCTGGCGATCCCTCTCGACGACGCGGGCCAGTCCCGCGTCAAGGGCAGCATCACGCTGGCGGGCAACGACCTTCGCATGACGCCCGACACGCCGCTGCTCGCTGGTGCCAGGGGCCGCGTCGACTTCACGCAGGGCGGCTTCACGGTCGCCGCGGCGAGTGCCCGCGTTCTTGGGGGTGACCTGACTTTCGAGGGCGGCTCGCAGGGCGAGTCGCAGCGCTTCAGTGGTCAGGGCACGGTCACCGCAGAAGCGCTTCGCAACGCGCCGGAGCTCGGCTCGCTCTCGCGCCTGGCCGGATCATTCACGGGCCAGACGAGCTATCGCGCAACGCTGGCCTTCGCCGGCGGGCAGCCGCAGATCGGCGTGACAAGCAACCTGGTCGGCCTGGCCATCGACTTGCCGCATCCGCTCGGCAAAGCCGCGGCGACACCGCTCGCCCTGCGCGTGCAGACAGCACTCGACGACGCTGGCGTGTCGGGCGCCGGCAGCCCGCCGCGAGAGGTATTGCAGGTCGGGCTCGGCAGCGTCCTGCAGGCGCGCTTCGTCCGCGAAGGCGCGGGCGATTCCTCACACGTGGCGCGCGGCGCGATCCGACTGAGCGAGCCGGTCGTGGCCGTTGCCGGCGTGGCTGTCGAAGCGGCCGAACCGATCGCTCTGCCGGCTTCGGGCGTTGCCGCGACCATCACTCTGAAGCGCCTCGCCGTCGACGAATGGCAGGCCGCTGCCGACCGTCTGTTCGCGGAGCCGGGACGGGTCGCAGCGCCCCTCGTCTTCGACGCCAGCGGCGGTGCCGGCTACGTTCCGGACCGCATTGCCCTGCGCGTCGGCGAGCTCGAGGCGGGCTCGCGGCGCCTGACCAATCTGACCGCCGGCCTTTCGCAGGAAAACGGCCTGTGGCGAGCGAACGTCGATTCGAAAGAGCTCGACGGCTACATCGAATATCGGCCCGCGCGGCGCGCTGTCGGCGCATCGTCGGGGACCGCACCGGGCGCGGGTCGTGTCTTTGCTCGCTTGTCGCGCCTGAGCCTGCCAAAGGGCGAAGCCGAGCGGGTCGAAGAGAGTCTGCTGGACGAGCAACCGGCCAGCGTGCCCGCGCTGGACATCGTGGTCGAGGACTTCGAATTGCGCGGCAAGCACCTCGGCCGGCTCGAGATCGAAGCCGCGAATCGTGCCGCGGGCGGTCGCAACGGCGCGCGCGAATGGCAGCTCTCGAAGTTCAACCTTGTCATGCCGGAGGCGCAGCTCACGGCGACCGGGACCTGGGGTGTCGGCGCCGGGCAGGCGGCGGGCACGTCGCCCCATGCCTCGATGAATTTCACGCTCGCACTCGTCGACAGCGGCGCCTTGCTCGAGCGGTTCGGCATGGGCAAGGTCGTGCGCGGGGGCAAGGGTTCGCTCGTCGGCAGCGTGTCGTGGCCGGGGTCGCCGCTCTCGCCCGATACGTCGAAGATGACGGGCCAGTTCAAGGTCGCGATCGACGCCGGCCAGTTCCTGAAGGCCGGCCCCGGCGCGGCGCGGCTGCTCAGCGTGCTCAGCCTGCAGTCGCTGTCGCGCCGGCTGCTGCTCGACTTTCGCGACGTTTTCGAAGAAGGCTTCGTGTTCGACAACGTGACGGGCGACGTCAAGATCGGTCTGGGCGTGGCAACCACCAACAACCTGCGTATGCGCGGTGCCGCCGCCGTGGTACTGATGGAAGGCAACGCGGACCTCGAGCGCGAAACCCAGGACCTGCGCGTCGTCGTCGTGCCCGAGATCAATGCGGGGACCGCCTCGCTGGCCTACGCGATCATCAATCCCGCGATCGGGCTGGGCACCTTCCTCGCCCAATACTTCCTGCGCAAGCCGCTGACGGCGGCGGGCACGCGCGAGTTCCACATCAGCGGGCCATGGGACGATCCCAAGGTCGATCGCGTCGAACGCAGCATGTTCGGCGACACGCCGCCGGTCGACGTGCCCGCGGCTGCGGCCGAGCAGACAACGCCACCGCCACGGTAACGAGCATCGCCATGAAGATTGCCGCATTGCAGATGGTCTCGACAACCAGCGTCGAACGCAATCTCGACACGGCGCGCGCGCTCGTCGAACGCGCCGCCGGCGAAGGCGCGGCGCTGGTGGTCCTGCCCGAATACTTCTGCCTCATGGGCCGCAGCGATCGCGACAAGCTCGGTGTCGCCGAAGCGCCGGGCAACGGGCCGATCCAGCGCATGCTCGGCGAGGCAGCGCGCGAGCATCGCGTCTGGCTGGTCGGCGGCACCTTGCCGCTCGCGAGCGGCGAAGAAGGCCGCGTCATGAACGCGAACCTGGTCTTTTCGCCCGAAGGCGAGCAGGTCGCGCGCTACGACAAGATCCACCTGTTCCGCTACGACAACGGGCGCGAGCAATACGATGAAGGACGCACGCTGCGCGCCGGCAGCGAGCCGGTGAGCTTCGATGCGGCGGGTGTGCGCGTCGGCCTGAGCATCTGCTACGACCTGCGCTTCCCCGAGCTCTATCGGGCGCTGATGAAGCCGCCGTGCGATCTGCTCTGCATGCCTTCGGCGTTCACCTATCCGACCGGCGCAGCGCACTGGGAAGTGCTGCTCAGAGCGCGTGCGATCGAGAACCAGTGCTACGTGATTGCCGCGGCGCAAGGCGGCCGGCACGAGAACGGCCGGCGCACTTTCGGGCACAGCCTGATCGTCGATCCCTGGGGCGAAGTCGTCGCCATGCTGCCCGAGGGAGAAGGCGTCGTCGCCGGCGAAGTGCAGCGCGAGCGGATTGCCGAAGTGCGGGCGCAACTGCCCGCGCTCGAGCATCGGCGAGATCTCTGACTTTCGCGGGCAACCGTTCGATCCGCGGTTGCGCGGCCGTCTTCATGGTAGACAGGGTCGGTTGCCGCTGAAGCCGGGCGCGCCCGACGCTCCTCCGGGGCGCGCGGCGCGCGACATCGATACTCGCCCTGTCGCATCCCCCTTCGTCGGGCCCTTGCGGTGAAACCCGACTGCTAGAGTTTTCCGACGTTCAGGGGAGTGCGAATTGGTCTATCTCATCGCGATTTTTGTCGGTGCCGTGATCGGTGCGGCGAGTGCCGGCGCCTTCGGCCTCGTCGCCGGCGCCGCACTCGGCTGGCTGCTTGTGCGCGTGCTGCGCATGCAAACGGAGATCGCCGCCTTGCGCGGCTCGGTCGAGGCCCTTCGCGTTGGAGATGCCGGCGCCGCTGCATTGGCGGTCGCCGATGCGACGCCGCCCGCCGAAGCAGTCGCGGGCGCGCCGGCCTCGTTCGTCGCAGAAGCACCCGCGGCGAGCGGCGTCGACGTCGCGCCGGGTAGCGCGACCGAAGCGACTCCGGCCTTCGTCGCGACGCCAGCGCTGGCCATGGCCGCGCTCGAGGGCGCTGCGGCGTCCACCGGTCCCGACGCCCTGCCGATGGCGGAGCCGCCCGCTTCATCGGCCGACCCGCTCGTTCGTGACGTGCCAGGTCCTTCGCGTCCTTCGCCCTGGGCGCCCTTGCGGCAATGGCTGGTCGGCGGCAACACGATCGTCAAGGCCGGCGTGGCCATCCTCTTTGTCGGCCTGGCATTTCTCGCCAAGTACGCGGCCGAGCACACCCAGTTGTCGCCCGAACTGCGCCTGGCCGCGATCGGCACCGCGGCGATCGTCCTGCTCGGTTTCGGCTGGCGGCTGCGCCTGGCGCGGCCCGGCTATGCACAGGTGCTTCAAGGCGGCGCAGTGGCCGTTCTCTACCTGACGCTGTTCGCCGCGTTTCGCTACTACGGCGTTCTCGCCGCCGGCCCGGCGTTCGGCTTGATGGTCGCGGTCGCAGCTCTCGCGGCAGCCCTGGCGGTGCTGCAGGACGCCCGCTCGCTTGCCGTCGTCGGTGCGCTCGGCGGCTTCGCGACGCCGCTGATCGTCTCGACCGGTTCCGACAACGCGGCGGCACTCTTCAGCTACTACCTGGTCCTCGATGCCGGCATCGCCGCCGTCGCCTGGTTCAGGACCTGGCGCTCGCTCAACCTCGTCG
>JBDTNU010000081.1:0-12107 GCA_039933535.1 Caldimonas sp.
ATTTGAATGGCTGCATCGCGGCAATCGTATCGGACCGCGGTGTCGGTGCGATGACTGTAACTTTCATCATGCAAGTGACTAGACTATGATGAAGCAATGCAACACAAAAGCTTCGCGGAGATGTCCTGCCCGATCGCCCGCAGCCTCGAGCAGGTGGGCGAGTGGTGGAGCATGCTGATCCTGCGCGACGCCTTTGCCGGCAAGACGCGATTCGACGAGTTCGAGCAGAGCCTCGGCATCGCGCCGAACATGCTCGCGCGTCGGCTCGCTTCGCTGGTCGAGGCCGGCATGCTGGAGCGACGGCCCTACAGCACGCGGCCGCCGCGCGACGAATACCTGCTCACCGGGCGCGGCCGCGACTTCCGCACCGTGCTGGTGGCGCTGCTCGCATTCGGCGATCGGCATTTCGCCGTCGAAGGAGGCGGCGGCGCCCGGGTCGTCGACGCCAGGACCGGCGTCACGGCCGAGCCGATGCTGGTCGACCGGCACTCGGGCAAGGAGCTGATCGAGCCGCGCTACACGATCGTCCGCGGCAAGAAGTCCGCGGCAGGCGCCGAAAGCGGGGCAGGACGCAAAGAAGGAACGGGCCTGCTTGCCGCCAGCGCTCCTTCGCGTCGTGCCGGCAAGCCGCTCCAGCCATGAGCGCCCTCGCATCCGCGCTGCCAGGGCGCGGCGGAGAAATCAGCGATCTCGCGCCGACGCCCGCACCCGACGCGGCCATGAGCCCTCGCACCAGGCGCCTGCTGCAAGGCGCGATCGTGCCGACGTTGCTGCTGCTCGCCTGGCCCAACATCCTCGTGATGACGGCTCAGGCCTCGACCGGCCTGATCGAGACCTGGTGGGTCTCGCGTCTGGGCACCGACGCGCTCGCCGGCATGGCGTTGGTGTTCCCCGGCTTCATGATGATGTCGATGCTCTCGGGCGGCGCGATCGGCGGCGGCATCTCGTCGGCGGTGGCACGTGCGCTCGGCGCCGGCCGTCGTGCCGACGCCGACGCGCTGGTGCTGCACGCCATCCTCATCAACCTCGGCCTGGGCCTCGCGTTCTCGCTGCTCTTTCTGGTCTTCGGCCGCTCGCTCTATGCGGCGATGGGCGGCCGCGGTGCCTCGCTCGAGGCGGCGCTCACGTACTCCAACGTCGTCTTCGCGGGCAGCGTGCTGGTGTGGCTGATGAACGCGCTGGCCAGCGTCATCCGCGGCACCGGCAACATGCTCGTGCCCTCGCTCGCGATCTGCCTCGGCGTGGTGCTGCTGGTGCCGCTTTCGCCGGTGCTCATCTTCGGCTGGGGCCCGTTCCCGGCAATGGGTATCGCCGGCGGCGGCGTGGCGGTGCTGGCCATCACGGCGCTGATGATCGCGGTGCTCGGCTGGTACATCCTCTCGGGCCGATGCGTCGTGGGCCTGCATCGCGCTCGCCTGAGCTGGCCGATGTTCGCCGACATCCTGCGCGTCGGCGCGGTCGGCGCGATCAGCACCCTGCAGACCACGCTCACGGTGGCGTTGACGACTGGTCTCGTCGGTGCGCATGGCGGGCCCGACGCGGTGGCCGGCTACGGCACCGGCGCGCGGCTCGAGTACCTGCTCATTCCGCTCGTGTTCGGGCTCGGCGCGCCGATGGTCGCGCTTGTCGGCACCAACATCGGCGCCGGCCAGCGGCAACGCGCGATGCGCATCGCGCTGACCGGCGGCGCGCTCGCCTTTGCCATCAGCGAGACGGTCGGCGTGCTCGCAGCGATCTGGCCCCAAGCGTGGCTCGGCCTGTTCGGCAACGACCCGCACATGCTCGAAACCGGCGTCGCCTACCTGCGCATCGTCGGCCCGACTTACGGTTTCTTCGGCCTCGGCCTCTCGCTGTACTTCGCGTCGCAGGGCGCGGGACGACTGTCCTGGCCGCTGCTCGGCGGGCTGTTTCGCATGCTCATCGCGGTGGGCGGCGGCTGGCTCGTGCTCACGCTGACGGGTTCGTTGAACTGGGCCTTCGCGGCGCTCGCGCTGGCGCTCGTGGTCTATGGCGTGACGGTGGTGTCGGCGATCGCTTCGGGCGTGTGGTTCAAGGCCCGGTGATCGTCCCGGGCGCGATCCGGCCGCACCACGCCCTCATCGCCGGCCGGACACAATGTCGGCCATGCGATTCCTCACCCTGACCCTCGTGGTTGCGCTCGGCGTCTGCGCATGCAGCAGCGTGCCACCCCCGTTGCCTGCCGGCCCCGTCACCGCCGATGAGAAAACTGCCGTCGCCTCGTCGCTCACCGTCGAGCGGCAATGGCTCGGCTCGTGGTTCAAAGGCACACCGGTGGCGATAGCGCAGCGCAACGACGGCGCCGTGACCATCGACGTGCCGCGCGAGTTCTGTTTCGAGCGAGGACAGAGCACCCTGAAGCCGGCCCTGGCAGCAGTGCTCGACAAGGTGGCCGAAAGCCTGCGCCGGGTTCCGCAGGCCGGCTTGCCGCTGCTCGCGGCGCCCGACGATGCTGGCGGCGCGACGCCACTCGCCTTGCAGCGCGCGGCTCGCATCCAGGATCATCTGCGTTCGCGTGGCGTGCCTGCGCTGCGCATCGGCAAGCCTTCGGCCACGAGCGCTGCCGCGGTTCAGTTGCGCATGGAAGCCGCGCCGCCTTGACGCACTACCACTGCATCGGGTTCACGCGATAGAGCTCGGCAAGCTCCGCATAGACCGCGGGCGCTTCGGCGGCAAGCTCGTTCGGCCGCTCGAAGAAGACCTCGGTCACGACCGCGAAGAACTCGGCCGGATCGCTGGCGCCGTAGCTGTCGATCAGCGCCGAAGGCTCGTTGCGCAAGCGCTCGAAAGCCTGTCCCATCACGATCGCCCATCGGCGCCGCAAGGCGCGACTCGGCCGCCACGGACGGCCGTCGGCGGCACCCGAATCCTGGTCGACCTGGTGCGCGAACTCGTGCAGCGTCACGTTGCTGCCATCGGCCGGATCGGCTGCGCCCGCCACGACATCGGCCCACGAGAGAACGACCTGGCCGTGGCTCCATGACTCGCCCGACATCGTCTGCCGCTGTTCCTGCACCACGCCCGCGCCCAGGGGCCGTTCGCGATTGGCGACGAACGAGCCGGGGTAGACAAGGACCTGGCGCAGGCGCGGATAGCAGTCGGCGCGTTGCTGGCCGAGCAGGAGCAGGCAGGCCTGCGCGGCGATCGTGACGCGCACTTCGTCGCTGATTCGCTGGCCCCGGCAGCCGATGAAAGGCTTCTCGGCGATGAAGACCTGGATCAGGCGTTTCAGCCGAAGCTGGAGCTCGACCGGCAAGCGAGCAACGATCGGAACACGCCGGCGCAGGATTCGCCGCCATGCGGCGGGGAACGGCCTGGCCCAATGCCGCGCGCGCCGGCGCTCGGCCCACCAGGGCTGTGCGATCAGTGCCGCCACGGCCGCGATCGACACGCCCACCAGCACGAGCATCGGCAACGCAGCACTGAAGGCGGCGAAGGTCATCATTTGCAGATGAGCCCGTGGATCGTCAATTCAAGCGAGCCGGCAGCCGAGCCGAAATCCAAACTCGCGACTATCCTCACGCAGTGCAGACGATCCTCTCGATATCCAACCTCTCCAAGATCTACGCCTCGGGATTCCGGGCCCTGAAGAACATCGACCTGGCCGTTCGGCGAGGCGAGATCTTCGCGCTGCTGGGGCCCAACGGCGCCGGCAAGACGACGCTGATCAGCATCGTCTGCGGCATCGTCAATCCAAGCACGGGCCACGTGCTCGTCGATGGCCACGACATCATCCGCGACTACCGCGCCGCGCGAGCCATGATCGGCCTGGTGCCGCAGGAGCTGACCACCGACGCGTTCGCAACGGTTCACGCGGCGGTGACGCTGAGCCGTGGCCTGTTCGGCAAGCCCGCAAACCCCGCACACATCGAAAAGGTGCTCAGGGCCCTGTCGCTGTGGGACAAGAAGGACAGCAGGATCATCACCTTGTCGGGCGGCATGAAGCGGCGCCTGCTGATCGCCAAGGCCCTGTCGCACGAGCCGCAGATCCTGTTCCTCGACGAGCCGACCGCCGGCGTCGACGTCAACCTTCGGCGCGACATGTGGCAGCTCGTGCGCGACCTGCGCGAGACGGGCGTGACCATCATCCTCACCACCCACTACATCGAAGAGGCGCAGGAGATGGCCGACCGCGTCGGCGTCATCAACAAGGGTGAGCTGATCCTGGTCGAAGACAAGGCCGAGCTGATGAGAAAGCTCGGCAGGAAGCAGCTCACTCTGCAGTTGCAGGCGCCCCTGGCATCCGTGCCGGCCGCGCTCTCGGCGTATCGGCTCGAGCTTTCGGTCGACGGCAACGAGCTGACCTACAGCTACAACAGCGATGAAGGCCGCGCCGGCATGATCGATCTGCTGAAGGACCTGGGCAGCGCGGGCGTCGTCTTCAAGGATCTGCGCACGACCCAACGATCCCTCGAAGACATCTTCGTCAGCCTGGTGAGCGAGCGCAAATGAACATTCACGCGATTCGCGCGATCTACGGCTTCGAGATGGCGCGCACCTGGCGCACGCTGATGCAGAGCGTGATCTCGCCGGTGATCTCGACCTCGCTCTACTTCGTGGTCTTCGGCGCCGCGATCGGCTCGCGCATTCCCGAAGTCGGCGGCATCAGCTACGGCGCCTTCATCGTTCCGGGCCTCGTGATGCTGTCGCTGTTGACCCAGAGCGTCTCGAACGCTGCTTTCGGCATCTACTTTCCGAAGTTCAGCGGCACGATCTACGAGCTCTTGTCGGCGCCGGTCTCGTACCTCGAGATCGTCATCAGCTACGTGGGCGCGGCCGCCACGAAATCGATCGCGCTCGGGCTCATCATCCTCGCCACCGCGGCCCTGTTCGTGCCGCTGCACGTGCTGCATCCTTGGTGGATGATGCTCTTCCTGGTGCTCACCTCGGTGACGTTCAGCCTGGTCGGTTTCATCATCGGCATATGGGCCGACGGATTCGAAAAGCTCCAGGTGGTGCCGCTGCTGATCATCACGCCGCTGACCTTTCTCGGCGGCAGCTTCTACTCCATCGACATGCTGCCGGCGTTCTGGCAGAAGGTGGCGCTGTTCAATCCGGTCGTCTACCTCGTGAGCGGCTTTCGCTGGAGCTTCTATGGCCTGGCCGACGTGGGCGTCGGCGTGAGTCTCGGCATGACGGCCGCCTTTTTATGCGCGTCGCTGGTCGTCGTGGCCTGGATCTTCAAGACCGGCTACAAGCTCAAGACGTGAAGACGAGCCCCGCGCGGCGCGGCTCGAATTCTCCGGGGCGCGGCCGGCGACTAGCGCCAGCCGCGATGCCAGCCGTACTGCGGGTGGTGCCAGCCCCACCCGAAGCGCGCGTGGTAAGCCCACACGTAGCCCGGCCCGGGAACGGCGTAGGTCGGCGCGACATAGACGACGCCAGGTGGCGCGCCGTACGCGGGCGCGACCGGTGCAACGACGCAGCCCGAGAAGGCCGTCGTCAACAGGACGATCGGAAGGAGCTTGGTGATTTTCATGGGTTCGCCTCGTGGTGAGTCCACCCTTCAACGGAAGCCTTCTCCCGATCGCCGACCGGCGCGGCGCCGCTTCCCCGTTAAGTCCTGCAAAGTCCGCGCGGACCTCAGGTGCCGCGATCGGACAAGTCGAGCCCGGCCGGCACGGTGCCCACCCAGCTTCGCTCCATCAGCTCGTACTCGTCGTAGTCGGTTTCGGAGATTTCGGGAGCCCGAGCCGGTTTTTCCCACTCGCGCTCGCGGGCTTCATGAGCCCGATGCTCGGCGCGCCGCTCGGCGGCGACGGCCAGCTCGCGCAGGCCCTCGATGATCGTGGTCAGCACCGATGACGGTTCATCGGTGGCCAGCATTTCCGCCTCCGCCAATCCCCTGCTCATGACCGTGAGCGGCAATTCGCGAATGCCTGCCCAGCCGCCGCTGTCGAGCTCGTCGTAAACGGCGAAGAGATTGCGCACCGTCTGGGTGGCCGGGTCGTGAACGAGCAGGCGCGCGCCGAGTTCCGCGCGTTGTTGCATCAGGAGCGTCGGGGGCTGCACGGCTGCGGGCGCGCGCTTCGGGTCGACCGATGCCGCCTGCAACGGGTTGCGCCGTTGCTCGAGCCGGATCGAGCGGCCGAGAACGTCCCTCACCCAGCGCAGCGAGCCGCGCTTTTCCCTGGGGACCGGAGCCGCGTCCCCGTCCTCCAACGGCGGGTCACGCAGCGCCTGGCTTGTCGGCAGTTTTGCGGACATGCGGCTTGCCTCGTTCGTTCATCGAGATTCGACCACCCGGTTTCGGCACGACGCGCCCGGTCTTGAGCTGGGATTTCAGGCATTGACCGCAACCGAAGTTCACCTAGCCTGAAACCCGTGAATGAAGTCGCGTATCAGCCGGGACGAGCATGGTTCATGACCGTGCTGCTTGCTCTGTTCATGCTCGTCAATTTCATCGACAAGGTCGGCCTCGGGCTCGTGGCGGTGCCGATGATGACCGAGCTGGAGCTGTCGCCGACCCAGTTCGGCTGGGTGGCCGGCAGCTTCTTCTGGCTGTTCGCGCTCTCCGGCGTGATCGGCGGCTTCATCGCCAACCGCGTCAGCGCGAAATGGCTGCTGCTGGTGCTGGCGCTGACCTGGAGCGTTGCCCAGTTGCCGATCATCCTGTCGTCGTCGATCGCGATGATCGTGCTCTCGCGGGTGCTGCTCGGCATCGGCGAAGGGCCGGCCGCACCGATCGCGTACCACGCTTGCTACAAGTGGTTCCCGGATGCCAGGCGCAACCTGCCGATCTCGGTGATCAACCAGGGCTCGGGCATCGGCATCCTGACGGCCGGCATCGCCATTCCGTTGATCACCGCGCACTGGGGCTGGCGCGCCAACTTCACGGCGATGGCCGCCATCGGCCTGCTCTGGGCACTGCTCTGGCTGGTATTCGGCGCCGAGGGACGGATCGTCGGCAACGGCACGGCCACCGGTACCGCAGCGGCGGCCGACGCGACTC
This sequence comes from Caldimonas sp., assembly GCA_039933535.1. Taxonomy (GTDB): domain Bacteria; phylum Pseudomonadota; class Gammaproteobacteria; order Burkholderiales; family Burkholderiaceae_C; genus Schlegelella_A. Next base: position 6,971 of record JBDTNU010000081.1, read on the forward strand.
GCCGCCTCCCCTACCGCGTTCTCCTGAGCGATCCGACCGTGCTCGGCGTGCTGGTCCAGAGCTTCGTGGCGTTCTGGGGCCTCGCCTTGACGCTGACCTGGTTTCCGGCCTATCTGCAAAAGGGGCTGGGCTTCGACGCGCTGACCTCGGGCCGCCTGTTCGCGCTGCTGACCCTGCTCAACATCTCGATCGGGCTCGCGCTCTCGTGGTGGTCGCAACGCCTGCTGGCGCGCGGTGCGACGTCGCGCTTCGGGCGCGCGCTGCTTTCCAGCACGGCGCTGATCGTCGGGGGTGCGCTGATCGTCGCCATGGCGCTGTTGCCGATGCCGGACATGACCAAGGTCTTCCTGCTCGCGTTCGGCGGCGGCCTCACCGGAGTGATCTTCGCGCTGGCCCCGGCAATGGTCGGCTCGGTGTCGCCGAACTCCCAGCGCGGCGCGATGCTGGCCATCCTGAACTCGATCGCGTCGATCGCCGGCGTGATGGCGCCGGTCGTGACCGGCAGCCTGATCCAGAATGCCACCGGCAGCACCGCATCGGGATACGAGCATGGCTTCGCATTGAGCGGTGCGTTGCTGGCCATCGGCGGCATCGTCGGGCTGGTCTCGGTGAACCCCGAAAAATCGATCGCACGACAAGAAGGAACCGGATGACTGATCGACTCGATGGCAAGGTGGCGGTCGTCACTGGCGCGGCCTCCGGCATCGGCCTGGCCACCGTGGAGCTGTTCGTGGAAGAAGGCGCGCGCGTCGTCGCCGCCGACGTGCAGGACGAGGCCGGCGCCGAGCTCGAGCGGCGCTTCCCCGGCGTGGTCCGGTTCGTGCGCTGCGACGTGACCCAGCCGACGCAGATCCGGCAGGCGATCGACGCCGCGGCAGAGCAATTCGGCGGCCTCGACATCCTCTTCAGCAACGCCGGCGCCGGCGGTTCGCAGGCCGGCGTCGAGAACTGGGACGCCGCCGCGTGGGACGCAACGCATGCGCTGCTGCTGCGCTCCGTGGTCGCCGGCGCTTCGTATGCCGTGCCGCACATGAAGCGGCGTGGCGGCGGCGCCATCGTCAACACCTCGTCGGTCTCGGCGCTGCAGGCCGGCTACGCGCCGCTCGCCTATTCAGTGGCCAAGGCCGGGGTGCTGCACTTCACGCGGCTCGCGGCCACGGAGCTTTCGGCGCACAGGATCCGCATCAACGCGATCGTGCCGGGCTTCATCGCCACCAGCATCTTCGGCGCCATCTTCAACCTGGACCTCGAAGGCTCGCGCAAGATGGCGGCACAGATCGCCGAGCGCAGCGGCACCGCCAATCCGATCGGCCGCTCGGGCCGGCCGCGCGACATCGCCGAGGCGGCGCTGTTCCTCGCCTCCGACGCGGCCGGCTTCATCACCGGCACCCATCTCACGGTCGACGGTGGCATCACGATCGGTCCGCGTCATGCCTGGGATCCGATGGCGGTCGGCCCGATGACCGACGCGCTCGGCCTGAGCCCCGAGCAACTACAGTCGATGCGCAAGGCGCGCCAGGGCTGAGGCGTGACCAGCGAATCCGGAGCGATGTCAATGGCGGAAGAATCGGTCGACGTGTTGGTGGTAGGTGCCGGCATCTCGGGCATCGGCGCCGCGTATCACCTGCAAAAGCTTTGCCCGGATCGCAGCTACGCCATCGTCGAGGCGCGCACCGACCTGGGCGGAACCTGGGACCTGTTCCGCTACCCCGGCGTGCGCTCGGACTCCGACATGCACACGCTCGGCTATTCGTTTCGGCCCTGGACCGATCCGAAGGCGATCGCCGCGGGGCCGACGATCCTGAACTACCTTCACGAGACGGCGCGCGAGTACGGCATCGATCGCCACATCCGCTTCGGCCAAAAGGTCGTGCGCGCGGACTGGTCTTCCGCGGATGCGCAGTGGACGGTCGAGGTGCGGCGCGTACAGGACGGCAGCAGCTCGCAGATCCGCTGCGGCTTCCTCTTCATGTGCAGCGGCTACTACGACTACGCCAAGGGCTACCAGCCCGAGTTCCCCGGGCAGGATCGCTTCGGCGGCCGCATCGTCCATCCGCAGCAGTGGCCCGAAGACCTCGACTACACCGGCAAGAAGGTGGTCGTGATCGGCAGCGGCGCCACCGCCGTGACCCTCGTGCCGGCGATGGCCGAGAAGGCCGCGCACGTGACCATGCTGCAGCGCTCGCCGACCTGGATGGTGGCGCGCCCGTCGATCGACCCGATCAGCACGCGGCTGCGCCGGCGCCTGCCGTTGCGGCTCGCGCTGCGCCTGACACGCTGGAAGAACGTGCTGCTCGGCATGTACGTGTTCCGACTCTGCAAGCGAAAGCCGCAGCGCATGCGCGAGCTGCTGCTCGGCGGCGTGCGCCAGGCGCTCGGCCCCGAGGCCGACATCGCGACGCATTTCACGCCCCGCTACAACCCTTGGGAGCAGCGCCTGTGCCTGCTGCCCGACGGCGATTTCTTCCAGGCCATCAACAAGGGAACCGCGTCGGTCGTCACCGACCAGATCGAGTCGTTCACCGAGACCGGCGTGACGCTGAAGTCCGGCGCCGTGCTCGACGCCGACATCATCGTCAGCGCCACCGGCCTGAAGCTGGCCATGCTCGGCAACGCCGTGCTCTGCGTCGACGGCCAGCGCGTCGAGCCCTCGCGCACCGTCAACTACAAGGGCCTGATGTACAGCGGCGTGCCGAACATGGCCAACACCTTCGGCTACACCAACGCCTCGTGGACGCTCAAGGCCGACCTGACCGCGCAGTACGTCTGCCGCCTGCTCAACCACATGAAGAAGACCGGCGCGCGCCAGTGCCTGGCGCCGGGTCCCGACACGCCCTTGCTGCCGTGCGTCGACTTCTCGTCGGGCTACTTCCAGCGTGCCGCCGACCAGTTGCCCAAGCAGGGCTCGACAAAGCCGTGGAAGCTGAACCAGAACTACCTGAGCGACCTGGTCTCGATGCGCTTCGGCGCGGTCAACGACGGGGTCCTGCGGTTCTCCAGCTAGCCGTACGCGCTGGCGACGAACACCGACCGCGTCGTCACAACTGGCCCTCCGGAACGAAAGGGCCGACCACGCGCAGGAAGGTGCGCTGCCACCAGCCGGTGTCGGGTTCCTCGGTGAAGGTCTGCTCACCCTCGCCGCTGCCGATGCGCCATTCCAGGCCCTGCCGGTCCGGCCGCAGACGCACCTGGTAGGCGGCCTCGCGCATCACCACGTCGGCGAGCTCCAGCAACTGTCCGGTCAGCTCGGGACTGTGGATCAGCAGGCCGAGCTCGGTGTTGTGCTTCTCGGAGCGCGGGTCGAAGTTCAGCGAGCCGATGAACATCAGCTCGCCGTCGATGGCTGCGGCCTTGGCGTGAAAGCGGCCGATCGACTGGCCGAACGAGCCGAGCTTGGCGCTGCGCTGAACCCGGCTCGGCGCCACCTCGTACACCTTGACGCCGAGCTCGAGCAGCTCGTCGCGATAGCGCTGGTAGCCCGCGTGCACGAAAGGCTCGTCGGTCGAGGCCAAGGAGTTGGTGATGACCGTGATCGGCAGACCCCACAAGCGCCCTTCGGTGATGTCTTCCATCACCGAACGGTCGGGCACCAGGTAGGGCGAGCTGATCATGACGCCGTGGCGGGCCAGCAGCAGCTCGCTCATCAAGGTCTCGCGCACGGTCACGCTTTCGGGCGCGGTGCTGCCCGAGGCACGCGGTGCGTGGCCGATCACCTTGTCCGGCGAGTCCGCGAAGGCCTCCGCCCGTGCCCATGTCAGCTCGAGCTTTCCGGTCTGCATCTCCTCGGCCAGGCTGACCTGGTCGAGCAGGTCTTTCGAGCCGGGCGCTGGCGGTGGCGGTCCGCGTCCGGGCCGCGGCAACGTTGCCGCTTCGAAACGGCGCTGCCACTCGGAATCGGGCTCGGCGCTCGGGACGATCGCCTGCAAGGGATAGACGTAGTCGCTGTTCCAGTACTGGTCGAACAGGACGCCCAGCTTCGGCAGCACGGCGCCTACCGCGAACACATCGAGGTCGATGTAGTTGGCGCCCTCGTTGACCATGAAGTACTCGTCGCCGATATTGCGTCCGCCGGCGACTGCCATTGCACCGTCGGCGATGAACAGCTTGTTGTGCATGCGGTGGTTCAGGCGGCCGACGTCGAACAGCGACGCGGCGAAGCGCGCCGCGATGCTGTCGAAGCGGGCGGGAAACGGATTGAACAGGCGCACCTCGACGTTCGGCTGCGCGGCCAGGCCGAGCAGCAAGGGATCGTTGCCCGCGGTGTACAGATCGTCGAGCAGCAGCCGCACCCGCACGCCGCGCCGGGCGGCGTCGCGCAGCGCGCGCGACAGAGTGCGGCCGGTATCGTCGTCGTCGAACACGTAGTACTGGACGTCGAGCGTCCGTTCGGCCCGTGCCGCGAGCGCGAGCCGCGTGGCAAACGCCTGCTCCGACCACGACAGGAGGCGAAATCCGCTCAGCGCGGGATCCTTCGTCGAGGCGATCGCGATGCGGCCGAGATCGCTGTCGGCGTCGGCCGGCAAGGCTTGCGACGGCGTCTTGTGCACACCCTGAGGCAGGCTGGCGCATCCTGCCGCGAGCACCGTCAGGCAGGCAAGCGCGATCGCGGCACCGGCCCGGCGCCAGGATTCGAGCACCCCGGCGATTGCAGTCCAGACGACGACGATGCGCATGGCACATCATTGTGCAAGGCAAAGTCGTGCGGCGTGCGCGCGCGACCCGGCCGATACTGTCGCGTTACAACCCGAAGGAGACATCCCGATGATTCATGTTCTTGCCCTGATCACCGCCAAGCCCGGCATGCGCGACAGCATCCTCGAGGTGTTTCGCGCCAATGTCCCCGCCGTGCATGCCGAAGAGGGCTGCCTGGCCTACGAGGCGGTCGTCGACGTGAGCAACGCGATTCCGGGCTTCGCGCAGTTCGGCGCCGACATGTTCGTCGTCATCGAAAAATGGGCGTCGATGCAAGCGCTGCAGGCACACGCCACTGCGCCGCACATGAAGGCCTATGCGAGCAAGGTGAAGGACTTCACCGCCAACCGCGCGATCCACGTGCTCGAGCCGGCCTGATCGCCGTGCGTTTGCGCCAGCACGCCGGCGTCATGCCACCGGGATCTGCTTGCTCCCGTCTTGAACG
>JBDTNU010000082.1:0-12073 GCA_039933535.1 Caldimonas sp.
AGCTGTTCCCGGTCCTGAAGCAGATGCTGCATCGCCGCGGCGGCGATCTTTCCGGTGGCCAGCAGCAGCAGCTCGCGATCGCCCGCGCGCTCGCGGCCGGGCCGCGCCTGCTCGTCCTCGACGAGCCGACCGAAGGGATCCAGCCATCGATCATTAAGGACATCGGCCGCGTCATCCGGATGCTCGCCGACACCGGCCTGCCGATCGACGGAAAGCCGCGGCGCATGGCGATCGTGCTGGTCGAGCAGTACTACGACTTCGCCGAAGAGCTGGCCGACCGCTACGTGGTCATGGAGCGCGGCGAGATCGTGCAGAAGGGTCGCGGTGCCGACATGGCGGCCGAGGGCGCACGGGCGCGCATGTCCATCTAGCGCAGCAGAGCGCCGGCGGCGAGTCGCGGCGAGCCGGCGCCCTTCTTCTCGGCATCCTTCACGCGGTCGAGCACGGTGCGATTCATCGTCGCGGTCTTGCCGTGCTTCGCGGCGAGCACGACGATCGCGCCCTGCAGCTGGTCGATCTCCGTCGTGCGGCGATGCTCGAGGTCGTCCCACATCGACGAGCGCGCGCTCGGGTCGATGCGGAGCTGGGCCGCGGCAACGAGCTTGAACAGCACGTCGGGGAGGCGAAGCACGGCGGGCAACATCGACGGCGGCAACGCGCCGACCTTGGCCGGCCGGATGCCGGCTGCTGCCAGCGCGGCCAGCGCTTCCTCGATGCATGCGGCGAGCACGCGGCGCCATGCCCGGAGCGCGAGCTCCTCGCGCAACGGCACGCCGGCGAGCGCGTTGAGCGCGTTGTTGAGGTTCAGCAGCAGCTTGCCCCAGGCCACGGCGCGCATGTCGGCGTGGGTCGTGACCGGCAGCTGCGGCGTGCTCAGCGCCGCGGCCAGCGCAGCTGCTTTCGCGTCGACGACGATCGCGCCATCGGTGGCGCGATGAAAGCGGCCTGCGCCGAGTGCGACGACGTTGAATGGCACCATCCCGGCCACGATCGTCGAGCCCGGTAGCTCCTGCTGAAGGATCGCCGCGTTCTCGACGCCGTTCTGCAACGAGACGACCGTCGCATTCGCGGGCGCGTGTTCGCGAATGCTCGCGGCCATCTCGCGCGTGGCGCCGCTCTTCACGGTGACGAGGATGACGTCGGCCGAGGCAAGCACGCCGGGATCGACGCCCACGCCCAGGGCCTTGGCCTCGACACGCAATGTGCTGCCGTCGCGATCGCTCACGGTCAGGCCGTATTGCGCGAGCTCGTCGGCGATGCGTGGGCGGGCGAGAAACGCGACGTCGCGACCGGCAGCAGCTAGCTGGCCCCCGACGAAGCAGCCGATCGAGCCGGCGCCGGCGATCACGATTCTTTCTTTCCGGTCGCTCAACTCAACTCCTGTAAATCGCGAGCCAGGCGAGGACGGTCGAGGCAAGAAGCAAGGCCAGGGCGGGCAAGAGCATCCCGGCGGGATCGACGGCGCCGACCGGCTGGTGCGACCCGACCGCTGCCGCGACGAACGCACCGACGAGCGTGCCGGCGATCGTCCAGCGCGTGTTCGCCCGTTCGCGGCTTTCGGCGCGGCGCAGGGCGGCCAGGGCAACCGCCGGTGCGAGCACGGCCGGCTGCGAGGCAACGCGGGCGACGACACTCGCGCAAAAGCCGGCGTCCTCGATCGCCGGCGATCGTGCTCCACGCAGCAGCGCGTCGAGCCAGGCATCTTCGGCGTGGCTACGCCGGTGCGCGCCGAACGATGGTCGCGTCATGCGTGCTCCGGTCGCACCGGCGCCCACGCCGCCAGGTCTTCGCGCAGGCGCGCCTTGCCGCGCGCGACGTGCGACTTGAGCGTGCCTACCGGCATGCCCAGAACCAGGGCCGCTTCCTCGTGCGTGAGGTCGAGCTCGAAGCAGTGAAAAAGCGCGAGCTGCTGCACGTCGGGCAAACGAGCCATCGCGCGCGCGACGTCGAGGCGCCTCGCGACATCGATGTCGATGTTCGCCGTCCCGGCCACCTCGGCCATGGGCTCGTCCGAATCGCTCGGCGCAATCACCTTCACCCCGCTGGACTCGCTGCGCACGTGCATCAGGAAGCGTCGATAGGCGATGCGGTGCAGCCAGGTCGAGAAGCGCGCTTCGCCGCGAAACGCGCCGATCTGCCGCCAGGCGAGCACGAAGCTGTCCTGGGCCAGCTCGTCGGCGATGGCGTCGCTGCCGCGCACCAGGTGGCGCAGCTGCCGACGCACGCTCGACTGATACCGCATCACGAGCGCACCGAAGGCGGCGCCATCGCCGCGCCGCGCCGCCGCAAGCAAGGGCGCGTCGTCATCGTCGTCGCCGCCGGCCGGCTCAGACGGCGCCGTTGCCGGCATCGTCGGGCGCTTGCTTGCGCGTCAGCCACAGCCCGATCAGCTGGGCCACGCCGATGATGGCGAACAGCGAGCCGACTCCCCAGAGAAAGCGCATCGCCGTCCAGATGTAGAAGAAGACCATCAGCCCAAGGCCGGCGCCGAGCATGGAGAGCGCGTTGATCAGCATCGCACGCTGGTCGGAAGCGGGCCGTTCGCGCTTGCCGTCGCGCAGCAGGTCCGCGGGAACCGGAAGCCCCTTGTCGGCGAGGTAGCGAACCGTCGCCAGTGTTTCGGCCGAGCGGCGATGCCGGAAGTGCAGGACGATGAAGACGATCGCCACCGGCATCAGCACCGCGCACAGGCCGACCAGCACGCCCATCACCTCCTGAAGCCCGCCCGATTCGATCAAGGATTGCATTCGCCTTCTCCCGTTGCATGCCCTGCGGCATTGTTGGTCATGCAGTCTCGGATGCGCGGGCGCGCTCGCCGGATGCACCTTGCCGCAAATAATTCGTCGCCGCTGCCCATCACAATCGGGCCGAACGCAACTCCCGCCACGCTCCGATGATCATCGTCCACCACCTCAACAACTCCCGCTCGCAACGCGTGCTCTGGCTGCTCGAGGAGCTGGGCCTTCCCTACGAGATCCAGAAGTACGAGCGCGATGCGAAGACGATGCTCGCCCCGCCGGCCCTGCTCAAGGTGCATCCGCTCGGCAAGTCGCCGGTGATCACCGAAGACGGCGTGACGGTCGCCGAGTCGGGCGCGATCATCGAATACCTGCTCGAAAAGCACGGCGCCGGCCGCCTGATGCCGCCCGCCGGCACGCCCGAGCGGCTGCGCTTCACGTACTGGCTGCACTTCGCGGAAGGCTCGGCGATGTCTCCCTTGCTGATGAAGCTGGTGTTCGACCGGATCGAAACCTCGCCGATGCCGTTCTTCGTCAAGCCGGTCGCTCGCGCGATCTCGGGCAAGGTCAAGAAGGCGCTGATCGAGCCCAACCTCGAACGCCAGCTCGACTACATGGAAAGCGAACTGACGAAGACCGAATGGTTCGCTGGCAGCGAATTCAGCGCCGCCGACATCCAGATGAGCTTTCCGATCGAAGCCGCCGCGCAGCGCGCGGGACTCGACGGGAGCCGGCCAAAGCTGATGACCTACCTCAAGAAGATCCACGCCCGCCCTGCTTATCGCAAGGCGCTGGAGCGCGGCGGCCCGTACAGCTTCGCCCACGACTGAAGCGGGTGGTTGCCCGTCGTTTGGCGGACAGACTGAAATTCGCTTGCAATACTTCGCTAATTCCAATAGCATCGAAATATGGAACCGATTGACGTCGTGCGCTCCCTGGCGGCTCTGGCGCAACCCGTGCGGCTCGAGGTCTTTCGCGCGTTGGTCGTTGCCGGGCCGGGCGGCATGACACCAGGGACCATGGCCGAAGGTCTGGACATTCCCGCCAACACGCTGTCGTTTCACCTCAAGGAGCTGAGCCACGCCGGCCTGGTGACGCAGGAGCGATCGAGCCGAAACATCATCTACCGCGCCGCTTACGACCGGATGAACGCGCTGCTCGGCTACCTGACCGAGAACTGCTGCCGCGGCGGCACCTGCGTCGTCGAAGCCCAGGCGGCTTCCTGCAACTGCTAGAACCATCGGAGAGAGTCATGAAGCGATTCCACGTTCACGCCCACGTCCATGATCTTCCGGCCAGCATCGCCTTCTATTCGAAGATGTTCGCTGCCGGGCCGGCGCGGGTCGAGGCCGACTACGCCAAGTGGATGCTCGAGGATCCGCGCATCAACTTCGCCATTTCGACGCGCGGCGGCAAGCCAGGCGTCGACCATCTCGGCATCCAGACCGACGACGCCGACGAGCTGGCCGAGCTGAAGGCGCGCGCCCAGGCTGCGGACATGACGCTGCTCGACGAAGGCGAGACGACCTGCTGCTATGCGCGCAGCGAGAAGCACTGGGTGACCGACCCGCAAGGCATCGCCTGGGAGCATTTCCACACCCTCGACACCATCCCCACCTTCAGCCAGTCGGTGAAGAAAGTGAGCGAGGATTCGGCCTGCTGCGCAAAGCTGGCGCCGCGCGGTGAGCCGGTGCCGGTCTCGGTCAAGCAGGCGTCGTGCTGCTGAGCCTTGACCGTGGCTGAAAAGACGTACAACGTCCTCTTCATATGCACCGGCAACTCGGCGCGCTCGATCCTCGCCGAGGGCCTGATGAACAGCCTGGGCGCGCCTCGCTTTCGCGCATGGTCGGCGGGCAGCCACCCGACCGGCATCGTCAATCCGTTCGCGCTGGAAGCGCTGGCCGCGCTCCACATCCCGACGGACGGCTGTCGCAGCAAGAACTGGGACGAGTTCGCGCGGTCGGACGCGCCGCGCCTCGACTTCGTCTTCACCGTCTGCGATCAGGCAGCCGGCGAGATGTGCCCGATCTGGATCGGTCGGCCCATGACGGCACATTGGGGCGTCGCCGATCCGGCGGCATTCAAAGGCAACGACGACGAGATGCGGCAACGCTTTCGCGACACCGCGGTCACCCTGAAACGCCGCATCGAGCTCATGCTCGCGATGCCGATCGAACGGCTCGACGCCATGTCGATCCAGGACGAGGTTCGCCGCATCGGCAGTCGATGAGCATGGCGGCGAGCGCAGCGCAGAAGGTTTTCGCCGAGGCGCTCGGCACGGCCCTGCTGCTCGCCGTCGTCATCGGCTCGGGGATCATGGGCGAGCGCTTGTCAGGCGGCAACGCTGCGATCGCGCTGCTCGCCAATGCGCTGGCCACCGTCGGCGGCCTCTACGTCCTGATCGAAGTGTTCGGCCCGATCAGCGGCGCACACTTCAATCCTGCCGTCTCCATCGTGATGGTCGGCCGCGACGCGTTGCCACGAACCTTGCTCCTGCCTTACGTTGCCGCGCAACTCTTGGGTGCGATGCTCGGCGCGTGGCTGGCCCATGCCATGTTCGACATGAACCTCATCCAGTTCTCGACCAAGGTGCGGAGCGGCACGGGGCAGTGGATCGCCGAAGCGGTGGCGACTCTCGGCCTGCTGCTCGTCATCCTGCGTGCGCCTGCGGCTCGCGTCGCGGCAATGGTCGCCTGCTACATCGGCGCTGCGTACTGGTTCACTGCGTCGACGTCGTTCGCCAACCCTGCGGCGGCGTTCGGCCGGATGTGGAGCGAAAGCTTTGCCGGCATCGCGCCGTCGAGCGTGCCAGGCTTCGTTCTCGCCGAGCTGGCGGGAGCCGCATTGGCGATGCTCGTTCACAAGACGCTGCAGGCGCGCGCCCCGGCAGCATGACGAGCCGCTTGGCGAAGCCACTGCTGCCGCCGGGGCTCGTCACGTCATGAGCGGATCGATGCGCGACGCCGCTCCCGCGCTGGTCGCCGCGCTCCTGTTTGGCGCAAGCACGCCATTGGCCAAGCTTTTCGTCGGCGAGACGCCGCCGCTGCTGCTCGCCGGGCTGCTCTATCTCGGCAGCGGGGTCGGGCTTGCCGTGCTGATCGGTGTCCGAAGCGCGATGCAACCGCGGCCAGAGCCACGATTCAGTATTCCCCGCAAGGACCTGCCCTGGCTGCTCGGCGCCATCGTCACGGGCGGCATGCTCGGGCCGGCGCTGCTCATGGCCGGACTGGCGCAGACGAGCGCGGCTTCGGCCTCGCTGCTGCTCAATGTCGAAGGCGTGTTCACGGCGCTCATCGCCTGGCTCGTGTTCAGGGAGAACGCCGATCGGCGCATCGTGGCGGGCATGTCGGCGATCGTCGCCGGCGGCGTGCTGCTCGCGTGGCAACCCGGCGCCGCTGCGCTCGTGCCGGGGGCCTTGCTCGTGATCGGCGCCTGCCTTTGCTGGGCGGTCGACAACAACCTGACGCGCAAGGTCTCGGCCAACGACGCGATGCTGGTCGCCTGCCTCAAGGGACTGATCGCGGGTACCTGCAACACGGCGCTGGCGCTGGCCGGCGGCGCGGTTCTGCCGCCACCGGGATCGCTCGCCGCGACGCTGCTGGTCGGCTTTGCCGGCTACGGGCTCAGCCTGGCGCTGTTCGTGATCGCCTTGCGAACCCTCGGCACGGCACGCACCGGCGCGTATTTCTCGGTCGCACCCTTGTTCGGCGTGCTGGTAGCGTTCGCGCTCTGGCCCCAGGCGCCGCAAGACCTGTTCTGGTTCGCGGCGGCGCTCATGGCCTTGGGCGTCTGGCTGCACCTGAGCGAGCGGCACGCTCATGCGCATCGTCATGACGCGCTCTCGCATGCGCATCCGCATCGCCACGATGCGCATCACCATCACGAACACGACTTCGCATGGGACGGCAGCGAACCGCACGTCCATCCGCACGCGCATGCGGCCATGTCGCACCGGCACGCGCACTATCCCGATCTGCACCACCGGCACACGCACTGAGCACGTGGCCGAAGCGTCAGCGTGGCGCGGGTTCGTTCATGCCGCCGGACGCCTGCGGCTGCAGGCGCGCCGCGTGGCGGACCGGCGGCGTCGTCTCGACCAGGACGGGCATCGCGGCGCGCGGATCGGCCAGGATGGCGGATCTCGTCGCGGGGGGTTGAAGCACGACAAGCATCGGGCTGTTCATGTCCGCCGCGAAAGCGATCACGGTCTTGCCAGGATCGAAGGGGAGCTTCTGTCGCGGATTCGCGCCGCGTGCCATCAGAAAGCCGACCATGTCGCGCTGCGTCTGCGGATACACAAGGAAGCCGGGCTGCAGGACGCGCTGCAGCGGCACCCAGCCGAGCTGGCCGCCGCCTTGCGGCGGCGCGAGATTGGCGAGCCGCGGCAGGCGGTAGAGCCACCATTCGAGCGCGGCCCAGTTGCTGTTGCGCAGCGCGAGCTCGAAGCCGCTTGGCAAGCTGCCTTCGTAGCCGTCGAGCGCCGCTTCGGGCTTGTGCCCGGCCACTTCGAGCTCGCGGCCGAAGCGCGAGACGAGCAGGTCGGGATCGGCGGCATCGAGCGGGCTGAAGGAGAGCTTGCCGGGCTCGAGCTTGCCGTGATCGAGCCAGCTCACGAGCACGCGGTCGAGACCGGCCGCGCGCGCCTTGGGGCAGCTCAGCATCCGAAACACGTCGTGGCGGATCGCCCGAGGATCCGTTTCGGCGAGCGTGGTGATGGCGCCGAGCACGGCCGGCGAAGCCGATGCGAAATCGGGGCAGGGATCGGCATCGGCGAGCGCAACCAGCGGCGAGCCTGGACAGGTGTCGACCATGGCGCCCTTGTCGAGCAGCTCGGGCAGGGCACGCCACAGGCGCGGGTCGCGCGTGGCGGCGGCCAGCGCGCATTCCTGCAGGCCAGAGCGTGCGATGTCGGCGCTCCTGATGCTGCCGGCCACGTAGTCGCAGCGCGCGTTCAGCGCCCGCTGAACGCTGTTGAGCCGGATGCAGGGCGTCGCGTCGTCTTCGGTGAGCTTGCCATGGACATGCTTGACGATGTCCCAGGTCATGCTGGTATCGGTCGCCATGCCGGTCGCGCTGACGAGCAGGCCGACCGGCGAGCATGCGGCGAGCATCGATCCGGCAACGAGACCGAGGCCGATCAGGCGGAACAGGCGCAAAACGGGGAGCATCGACGGTCGGTGGCTGACCGCTGCGCGACCACGCCGGTTGGAAGCAACCGGGCTCGAGCGACAACGGGGGTCGATCTTATCGAGCCGGCATGGCGCCGTCCGTGAACAAACCCGCCGATCGCTGTTGCTCCCGGTAACACCTTGTGCGTCAGGTCTGCCGCCGGTGCCGGTCCGTCTGTCGTTTCGACGCCGGACGCTACAGTGGGCGATGCGATTCCCCGGCTCCCTGGCCCTGTTCCTCGCCGTTGCTTTCGCGGGCGCGGGAAGCGGCCCCGCCGCAGCTTCCGCCGCACCGGTCGGCGCCGAGAACGGCATGGTGGTGACGGCCCAGCATCTGGCCACCGAGGTGGGCGTTGACGTGCTCAGAAAGGGCGGCAATGCGGTCGACGCCGCGGTTGCGGTGGGCTACGCGCTCGCGGTCGTCTATCCGGCGGCCGGCAACCTGGGCGGCGGCGGCTTCATGACGCTGCAACTCGCCGACGGCACGAAGACCTTTCTCGACTTTCGCGAGAAGGCGCCGCTCGCCGCGACCGCCGACATGTACCTCGATGCCGCCGGCAACGTGATCAGGGGCTCGACCGTCTTCGGCCACCTCGCCGTCGCCGTGCCGGGCACTGTTTCCGGCCTCGAAATGGCGCTCGCGAAATACGGAACCATGAAGCGCGCCGACCTGATTGCGCCCGCGATCCGCTACGCCGAGCAGGGCTTCGTGCTCGAGCCGGGCGACGCCGACCTGTTCGGGGTTGCGACCGAGGCCTTCAAGGTCGACCCTGCGACGGCAGCGATCTTTCTCAACAAGGGCCGGCCCTTCGTTGCCGGCGACAGGCTGGTGCAACGTGATCTCGCCGCCACCCTGAAGCAGATTGCCGAAGCGGGCGCCGCCGGCTTCTACCAGGGGCCGGTGGCGCAAGCGATCGTCGCGTCGAGCCGCGCCGGCAAAGGCCTGATCACGCAGGCCGACCTCGACCAGTACACGACGCGCGAGCGCACTCCCATCGAGTGCGACTATCGCGGTTTTCACATCGTCTCGGCCCCACCGCCGAGCTCGGGTGGCGCCATCCTCTGCGAAATGCTCAACGTCCTCGAAGGCTATCCGCTGAAGGAATGGGGCTTTCGCTCGACCCAGGCGGTGCACGTGCAGATCGAGGCGATGCGCCACGCCTACGTCGACCGCAACAGCACCCTCGGCGACCCGGACTTCGTGAAGAACCCGCTCGATCGCCTGCTCGACAAGTCCTATGCGGCCAGGATTCGCGCCGCCATCGATCCGGCCAAGGCCGCGATCTCGCAGAACCTGAAGGCCGGAATCGCGCCGCACGAAGGCAGCAACACGACACACTACTCGATCGTCGACGCCAAGGGCAATGCGGTCGCGGTCACCTACACCCTGAACAACTGGTTCGGCGCCGCCGTCACCGCGGCAGGGGCCGGCGTGCTGCTCAACGACGAGATGGACGACTTCACTGCCAAGCCCGGCGTGGCCAACAGCTTCGGCCTGGTGCAGGGCGAAGCGAATGCGATCGCGCCGGGCAAGCGGCCCCTGAGCTCGATGAGCCCGACCATCGTCAGCAAGGACGGCAGGCCGGTGATGGTGGTCGGCACGCCGGGCGGCAGCCGCATCATCACGGTGGTGCTGCACACCATCCTCAACGTCATCGACTACGGCATGAACGTGCAGGAGGCCGTCGACGCGCCGCGCTTTCATCAACAGTGGTTGCCGAATGCGACGCTCGTCGAGGCCAACGCCGTGAGCCCCGAGACGAAGAAGACGCTCGAGGCGATGGGCCACGTCTTCGCACTGTCGCGGCCGTCGAATCACGTCGCCGCGATCCTGATCGACGCGCCGTCGCTCGGCGGCAAACCCGTCCCGGGCCAGCGCTTCTACGGCGCCAACGACGGGCGCGCGCACACCGGCCTGGCGCTCGGCTACTGAAGTCGATGCGATGAGCGACGGGCAGGCGCGTGAGTTGTGGGATGCGGCACGCGTCGCCATCGCCGGCAGCGCGCCGCAACGCGGCGATGGCGCGACCAGCCCGGTGTCGCGCTACCTCGATCCGACGCGGCACGATCGCGAGATGCTGGCATTGCGGCGCTTGCCGCATGCGGTCGGGCCCGCGTCGCGCGTCGTCGCCGCCGGCGACTGGTTCGCGACCGAGCTGCTCGGCGTTCCGGTCGTCGTGGTGCGCGGCGACGACGCCGTGCTGCGCGCCTTCATCAACGTCTGCCGGCATCGCGGCGCCGTCGTCGCACCTGCGGGCCAGTGCGGCAGCGGCAGGACGCGCTTCGTCTGTCCGTATCACAGCTGGACCTACGACTGTCGCGGCGCGCTCGTCGGCCGACCGCACGAGGCCGATTTTCCCGACCTGCCGCGCGCCACGGCCTCTCTCGTCGAGCTGCAGGTCGCGGTGCGCTGCGGCCTGGTCTGGGTGGTGCCGCATCCGCTCGCCGCCTTCGACTGGGACGCGTACTTCGGGCCGATGGCCGGCGAGCTGGAACGGCTCGGCTACGACGCCACGGCCGCGAGCCCGCACGAGCGTCGCTTCGTCCAGCCGTCGAACTGGAAGCTGGTGCTCGATGCCAACCTCGAGAGCTACCACTTCCAGTATGCGCACCGGGCGACGATCGCGCATCTCTTCCACGACAACCTGGTGCAGCAGACTTCGTTCGGCCGGCACCAGCGCATCGTGTTGCCGAAGCGGACACTTGCCGAAGCGCCTGCCGACGACCCGTCGTGGGAGCTGCTCGGCCGGCACAGCAACATCATCTACTTCTTCTTCCCGGCGACCTTCCTGCTCTGGGAAGGTGACCACGTCAATGGTTTCAACGTCACGCCGCATAGCGTCTCGGCCTGCTCCGCGGCGAGCTGGATGCTGGTGCCGGCGGCCAGCCACGCGAAACGCCCCGCCGATCACTGGAGCCGCAACTGGAAGATCTTCTGGGGCGCGATCGACGAAGACTTCGCGCTCGCCGCCTCGATGCAGCAAGGCCTGGCGAGCGGCGCCAACGCGGCGCTGAATTTCGGCCGCAACGAGTTCGCCTGCGAGCTGTTCGAGCGCGAGATCGACGCCTTGATCGGCAGCGACGGCAAGGCTATTTCGTAGCGCGCAGCCGCAAGGCGTTGGTGATCACCGAGGCCGAGCTCAGGCTCATCGCCACCGCCGCGATCATCGGCGAGAGCAACAGGCCGGTGAACGGGTAGAGGACGCCGGCCGCGAGCGGAATGCCGATCGCGTTGTAGACGAAGGCGAAGGCGAGGTTCTGCTTCATGTTCGCGATCGTGTCGTTCGAGATGCGACGTGCCTCGGCGATCGCCCGCAAGTCGCCCTTGACCAGGGTGACCTGCGCGCTGTTCATCGCCACGTCGGTGCCCGTGCCCATGGCGATGCCGATGTCGGCCTTGGCGAGCGCGGGCGCGTCGTTGATGCCATCACCGGCCATCGCGACGATGCGGCCTTCGGCTTGCAAACGCGTGACCAGCGCAAGCTTGTCGGCCGGTTTCACTTCGGCGTGAACCTCGTCGATGCCGAGCTTCGCGGCCACGGCCCGGGCGGTGGTGAGCCCGTCGCCGGTGGCCATCACGACGTGGATGCCGGCCTCGGCCAGCGCCGCCAGCGCCTCGACCGTCGTCTCCTTGATCGGATCGGTGACGGCCAGCATGCCGGCGGCCTTGCCGTCGACCGCGAGATAGACCACGCTCGCGCCCTGGCCGCGCAGCGCCTCGGCCTCGGCTTCCAAGCTCTCGAGCGACGCGCCCGCGGCGGCGGCGAGGCCCTCGCTGCCGAGCGCGATCGATTTGCCATCGAGCTTGCCGCGCACGCCGACGCCGCTGCTCGACTCGAAGCCTTCGGCCTTGCCGAGGGGCAAGCCGCGCTCTCGCGCCGCGCGCACGATCGCCTCGGCCAGCGGATGCTCGCTGCCCTGGTCGAGGCTGGCCGCGAGGCGCAGCACGTCGTCTTCGCTGAAGCCCGGCGCGGCCACCACGCGATCGAGCGATGGCTTGCCTTCGGTGAGCGTGCCGGTCTTGTCGACCACCAGCGTGTCGACCTTGCGAAAGTTCTCGATCGCTGCGGCGTCGCGAAACAGGATGCCGCGCGTCGCCGCCTTGCCCGTGGCGACCATGATCGACATCGGCGTCGCCAGCCCGAGCGCGCACGGGCAGGCGATGAT
>JBDTNU010000083.1:0-12051 GCA_039933535.1 Caldimonas sp.
GCAAGCTCCATCCGTGGGTGCCGGTCGAGGCCTGGGAGCCCGGCAACGTCGGCATTCCGGTGATCGAGGGGCCGAAGGGCTGCAGGCTTGCCCTGATCATCTGCCACGACGGCATGTTTCCGGAGATGGCACGCGAGTGCGCGTACAAGGGCGCCGAGATCATGCTGCGCACGGCCGGCTATACCGCGCCAATCCGCCACGCATGGAAAATCACGAACCAGGCCAATGCGTTCCAGAACCTGATGGTCACGGCGAGCGTGTGCCTGTGCGGCAGCGACGGCAGCTTCGACTCGATGGGCGAAGGCATGTTCTGCGATTTCGACGGCACGGTGATGGTCGAAGGCTCGGGTCGGCCCGACGAGATCATCACCTGCGAGGTGCGTCCCGATCTAGTCCGCGAGGCGCGCGTGAACTGGGCGGTGGAGAACAACCCGTACCAGCTCTGGCATCGCGGCTATGTCGCGGTGAAGGGGGGAGCGATGGACTGTCCGTACACCTTCATGCACGACATGGTGAACGGGCGCTTCAGGCTGCCGTGGGAAGACGAGGTCGTGCACACCGACGGGGCGTCGTGCGGCTTCGCGTCGCCGACGCGGAGCCACGCGCCAGACAACCTCTTGCCCGAGCCTGTGACGGACCTCCGCAAGGCGGCATGACGATGGCCGTACTCGCCGATCACGCAATGAAGACCTACGGCATCGTCGCAGCCGATCCCTACCCTTGGCCCTACGACGGCAAGCTGCGCGTCGACAATACCGCGCTGGTCGTCATCGACATGCAGACCGACTTCTGCGGCGTGGGGGGCTATGTGGACAAGATGGGCTACGACCTGAGCCTGACACGCGCACCGATCGAGCCGATCCGCCGCTTGATGAGCAGGATGCGCGGGCTCGGCTTCCACATCATTCACACGCGTGAAGGCCATCGGCCGGACCTCGCCGACCTGCCCGCCAACAAGCGCTGGCGCTCGCGGCGCATCGGTGAAAGGGGGCACGGCATCGGCGACGACGGACCTTGCGGCCGCATCCTGGTGCGCGGCGAGCCGGGATGGGAAATCATCTCCGAGCTCGCACCGCAGCCGGGTGAGGTCGTGATCGACAAGCCCGGAAAGGGCTCGTTCTGCGCCACCGACCTCGAGCTGATCCTGCACACCCGCGGCATCGTCAACCTGCTGCTCGCGGGGATCACGACCGACGTCTGCGTGCACACCACCATGCGCGAGGCGAACGACCGCGGCTTCGAGTGCCTGCTGCTTTCCGACTGCACCGCCGCCACCGACCGAGGCAACCATCTTGCCGCGCTGAAGATGGTGACGATGCAGGGCGGCGTGTTCGGCGCCGTCTCGTCGTCGGATGCGGTCCTCGAGACGCTTGCCTGATCGGCCGGCGCTTGACGACGAGCCCACGACCATGACCGCGCCGCTCGATCCCGTCGCCCCGCCGACCGGCGCGCTCGCGCTCGAGACCCTCGACCTGACCAAGCGCTTCGGCAGCTTCACGGCGATGGACAGCGTGACCATGAAGGTCGCTCCGGGCTCGGTGCACGCGCTGCTCGGAGAGAACGGCGCCGGCAAGAGCACGCTCGTGAAATGCGTCGCCGGTTCGCAGCGGCCCGACGGCGGCAGCATCCTGATCGACGACCGCGAGCGCGACATCGCGACGCCGGTGGTGGCTCGCTCGCTCGGCATCGGCATGGTGTACCAGCACTTCACTCTGGCGCCCAACATGAGCGTGGCCGAGAACCTGCTGCTTGCCGGCGGCAAGACGCCGGCGATGATCAGCTGGGCCAAGGCGCGTGCCGAGCTGCGCGAGTTTCTCGAGACCACGCCGTTCAAGCTCGACCTCGATGCGACGCCGGCCGCCCTGTCGGCTGGCGAGAAGCAGAAGCTCGAGTTGCTGAAGCAGCTGTACCTCAAGCCGCGCCTCCTGATCCTCGACGAGCCGACGTCGGTGCTGACGCCGCAGGAAGCCGACGAGGTGCTGGCCTTCGTGCGCGCCGTGGCGCAGCGTGGCGAGTGCACCGTGCTGATGATCACGCACAAGTTCCGCGAGGTCATGGCCTACGCCGACGAGGTGACCGTGCTGCGACGTGGCCGCAAGGTGCATGGTGCGGCCGTCGCGGGCACGACGCCGGCCGAGTTGGCGCACGCGATGATCGGCGAATCGGAAAGCGTCGCCGCCGCGGTCGTTGCCGAAGGGCACGCGGTGCCGCGTGTGCCGACCGATTCCGCGGCGCCGTTCGGCCTGCAGGTCGACGCGTTGGTGGCGATGGGCGACCGCGGCGCGCTCGCCGTACACGGCCTCAGCCTGGCGGTGAAGAAAGGCGAGATCCTCGGTATCGCCGGCGTGTCGGGCAATGGCCAGCGAGAGCTGGTCGAGGCGATCGTCGGCCAGCGGCCGCGCATCGCCGGCACCGTGCACGTGATCGGCCAGCCCTACTTCGGGCGACGCGCCGAAAACCGCGTGCTCGGCTTGCGCGCCCTGCCGGAAGAGCCGCTGCGCAATGCGAGCGTCGGCGATCTGAGCGTGGCGCAGAACATGGCGCTGCGCGACTTCGACGAGGCGCCGCTGCGGCAGACGATTCTTCCGGGCATCGGCTGGCTGCGCTTTGCGGCATGGCGCGAACGGGCGCGCGGCTGGATCGCCGACTACGGCATCAAGACGCGCGGCGAGAACGCGCCGATCGCGAGTCTCTCGGGCGGCAACGTGCAGCGCGCCGTGCTGGCACGCGAGCTGGCCGGCCAGAGCAACGTGCTGATCGCGGTGAACCCGGTTTTCGGGCTCGACTTCGCGGCCGTCTCCGAAATCCACGCCCGGATCGTCCAGGTGCGTGCGCGCGGCGGCGCAGTCCTGCTCGTCAGCGAAGATCTCGACGAGCTCCTCGAGCTGAGCGACCGCATCGCCGTGATGAGCGAAGGCCGGATCGTGTTCGAGACGCCGGCAGCGAGCGCCGATCGCAGGACCATCGGCGCTCACGTGGGCGGCGAATCGCATCACCCGGCCTTGGCACCGGCCGCGGCCAGACACGACGTGGAAGCGCCCGCATGAGCGCGATGTCCAGTGTCGCGGCGACGCCGTTCGAGTACACGTTTCCGTCAGGCGCGACGGCCCTGGTCGTGATCGACATGCAGCGCGACTTCATCGAGCCGGGCGGCTTCGGTGCCTCGCTCGGCAACGACGTGACTCGGCTGGTGCCGGCGATCGCGCCGATCGCCGCGCTGCTGGCCGCGTGGCGCGAGCGCGCCTGGACCATCGTGCACACACGCGAAGCGCATCGCCCCGATCTCTCCGATTGCCCGCCGGCCAAGCGACTGCGCGGCCACCCGAGCCTGCGCATCGGTGACGAAGGGCCGATGGGTCGGGTGCTGATCAGCGGCGAGCCGGGCGTCGAGATCATTCCTGCGCTGGCGCCGGAAGCAGGCGAGATCGTCATCGACAAGCCCGGAAAGGGCATGTTCTGGGCGACCGGCTTGCACGAGATCTTGCAGGAGCGCGGCATCACGCACCTGCTCTTCACTGGCGTCACGACCGAAGTCTGCGTCCAGACCTCGATGCGCGAAGCCAACGACCGTGGCTACGCCTGCCTGCTGGTCGAAGACGGGACCGAAAGCTACTTCCCCGAGTTCAAGGCCGCAGCGCTGGCGATGATCGCCGCGCAGGGCGCGATCGTGGGCTGGTACGCGCCGTCGAGCGCCGTGCTGAGCGCGCTGTGATCCGGGCTGCCTGACAAGAACCGGCAAAGACTCTTGAGGGGCCGATGCCTTGCCGAGTTGCAGGGACTGTCGCAGCCGCTCTTAGGCGTCTCGAAGTGACTAGGCCTAGCCCTTGAGGACCTCGAGCCGGGTCGCGACTTCCTTCTTCCCCAAAGTCCGCAGACCTGCAATCGCGGCGAGATGCTTGGCTCGTGGCCTGACCTTGCTCTCTTCCCAGTTGTAGATCGATTGGGCCGAGGCTCCGATCAGCAAGCCGCAGTCGGCCACCGAAATGCCGAGCCGGCGTCGTGTCGATACGAGCCCTTTCGCGCTGAACCGGCGCCCATCCACATCCGATTCGGCCTCGACCGGCCGCACGACTTTGGGTGTGGCCTTGTCGAGGCGGCGCAGGTGCTGCTCGAGCACCTGTATCCGCCGCTTGAGCGCCGCGATCTCCGCGCGATGCGTGCTGGTGGCCTTCTTGAGCGTCGCGGTCTCGGCACGAAGCTCTCTTCGTGCGACTCGGGAAATCTCGTTTTTGAGGAGGGCGGCAATGTTTGGCATGGGCGCGATTGTGCGGCCACAAATACAAAGCGCCGGCGGTAGGGGATCCGCACGTCTCATGCGGACGAAAGTCGCTGCTTCCTCGGCGTCGCACAAGTGGCCAATCCAGCATGGGCAAATGTGTGGATGGTGTTCCGTCGCCTCGAGAGTTAGATTCCGTCACGCCCCAGCACTCGCTCACGATCCGATGACCGTCATCGAATACGACTCGACGCGAACCGCGCTCTATCACCCCGAGCAGCGGGACACGGTCTTCGCACCTGGCGTTGCCTGCTCCGCCGTGCAACTGGCGGTCGAGACCGCCCGACTGGCCTACGTTCGCACCGAGGAGTCGGCCGAGCAGCGGGATCGCCTGGCGACCGCCCTGTCCTGTTGCGGATTCGATGCGCCCGAATCGTTCGGCCACGCGCTGACCGGCTCCCATGCCTTCGGCTGCATTCGTCCGGCCGATGGGGCCGCCATCCTCGCCTTTCGTGGCACGCAGCCCGACGATCTGGCCGATCTGGCGATTGATCTCGATGCGGTCGCCGGCCCATGGCAAGAAGCGGCCGGTTCGGTGCACTCCGGCTTCGCCCGCGCCGCTCGCTCGCTCATGCCGGAGATCGCCGACTGGATGGCCCGCGTCAGCGTGCAGCCCGCGCACCTCACGCTCACCGGGCACAGTCTGGGTGCAGCAATCGCCACCTTGGCCGCGACCGTCTGGAAGCCTTCGCGGCTGGTCACGCTCGGCTCTCCCCGCGTCGGCAATTCGGACTTCACGGCGACGCTTGCCGGCATCGACTGCACGCGGATCGTCGATTGCTGCGACGCAATCACCGACTTGCCGCCGGCGCTCGGCCACTACGTCCATGCGGGGCCGGCCACCTACATCAACCGGCTCGGCGAGGTGCTCGCGGGCCCGGCTGACGAGTTCGTCGCGGCGGACCGCACGAAGGCACGTAGCGAATACGTCGCACGCTATGCCTGGCGCATCGGCTCGGTGCTGGTGCGCGACCTGGCCGACCACGCGCCCATCAACTATGCGCGGGCGTTCTTCCGATGAGACTCGTCGCCTATGCCCCGAGGCGATCTGGGTCTCGGCGCGCTACTGGCAGTCGTACTACGCGGAATTCTCCAACGGCAAGGTGCCGACGGGTCGCTTCTTCACGCCGCACGGATATCCAATCATGGACCCGAGCGGCGACTTCCTGGCGGCGCGGCGAACGCCGAGCACAGGTGCCGCATCGGCCGCACCGAAGAAGACGGCGAAGCGCAAGGGTACCCCGCGCTGACATCACCGGACCACACCCTGCCTGCGCCTCGCGGGCACGCTGTCGTGGCGCAGACCACGGTCGTTGACGCTCATCAAATCTGCAGGAGGACTTCATGATCCCAGTCGACGCTCAGACCATGCACGAGGTCGCTCCTCGTTTCAGCGGTGAATTGGCCGACAGGCAGAACGCCATCATCACCGGGGTGGGCGAAGCGCTCGCGGCCGCGTTCGAAGCTTATGGAATCGACACCCGGCTGCGCATTGCGCACTTCCTGGGCCAGACCTGCCACGAAAGCGCGGGCTTCAGAACCACCGAGGAATTCGCCAACGGCGACCGCTACGAAGGCCGTGCCGATCTCGGCAACAACCAGCCCGGCGACGGCCGACGCTACAAGGGTCGCGGGCTGCTGCAACTCACCGGCCGCGCCAACTATCGCGACTTCGGCAAGAAGCTGGGCATCGATCTCGAAGGCGACCCCGAGCAGGCCGCCGAGCCGGTGCTTTCGCTGAAGATCGCTTGCGAGTATTGGAAGAAGAAGAAGATCAATGTCGCCTGCGACCTGGACGACGTGGTGCGTGTGACCAAGCTCGTCAATGGAGGAGTCAACGGCCTCAGCGAGCGTCGCGACTACACCGGCAAGGCCAAGACCGCCATCGCCAGGCTGGAGGGCATTCAACTGTCGGGCGAGGCGCCGCCCACCGGAGGGCGGCCGGTGCTGCGCCGCGGTTCAAAGGGCGACGCGGTGGTCGACCTTCAACGCATGCTGCAAAAGCTGGGCTTCATGCTGGCGGCGGATGCCGACTTTGGCGTGGGCACCGAAGTGGCAGTCGCCGCGTTCCAGCGCGGTCATCGGCTGGACATCGACGGGATGGTGGGTCGAGACACCTGGAGCGCACTAGATGTCGCGCTGAAGACCTTGAAGTAGCGGGCCTCTGCGCAGCCCGGCGACAGAGCGATCGCGAGATGCGATGTCGCTCAGTCGCTGATCGACGGATGGCGGGCCGCGATGCCGGTGCCTGGAAGCCAAGTTCGGTGACACGAACGTCTCGGACGCAAATCGCCTGAAGGCGCTCGAGGGCGAGAATGGCAAACTCAATCGACTACTGGCGACCGAACCAGAAGCGAGCCGAGTTCGAGGGTCATTCCTCAACTGACTAAGTAGGGTCGGACAGTCCGACCACCGGTGTCGATCTGGCCGTCGTCCCTGGCTACGGAGAAATCGGCAAGTCTCGCGACCGCTGGCGGTCGGCGCGGCCGACCCATAGACAGGCAGCGAAGATCACCGTTGCACCGAGCCAGACCTGCGGCCGCACCGCCTGATCGAAGAACATCCATCCAAACAGCGCCGCCCAGGGCAGCGCGGTGAACTCCAGCACGCCGAGGGATTGCGCCTCGGCCGCGGCATAAGCACGGGCCAGCAACTGGATGCCGAGATTTCCCAACAGGCCGGCAAGAGCTGCCAGGCCCAACGCCCCCGCAGTCGGTAGCGGCGCATCGATCGCCGCGGGCGATAGCAGCACCATGGGTATCACCGCGCTGCTCAGGGTCAGCAACGTCGAGCCGTCCTTTGCGGCGCGTGCCCGCATGACGATCGCCGCCAAGGCGTAGGTCAGCGCCGCGGCCAGGATCGCCGCCAACGCCAGGCCACGCTCGCCGCCGAAGCTCGGCGCGCCTTGAACGGTGATCAAGACCCCAGTGAAGCCCACCAGAGCTGCCAGCAATACGGGCCCGCGCATCTTCTCGCCCAGGAAAAGCTGAGCCAGCGGCGGAATAAGGAGCGGCGAGATGAACGACAGCGTGATCGCTTCCGCCATGCCCAGCCGTGTGAGAGAGAAAAAGAACAGGAAGGCAGTGACGGCGATCAGGATGCCACGCAACAGGTGAGCGGGCACCATGTCGCGGGTCAGGCTAGGTCGCCCCTGCCATCCCCACACGATGAGCGCGAACAAGGTGCCGAAGACATATCGCCCGAGAACAGCGTATGCGACCGTATGCGAGAGCGTGAGCTCTTTGACTGTGGCGTCGAGTGCGCATAGGACTGCGATTCCGGCGGCAGCGACAACGAAAGGGCGAGGCGAGGACATGCGGGGAACGATAGACGCTCTGGACACCCGCGGCAGCGATCCGATTCACCGCTGCGACATTGAGGTGTCCGATCGGATCCAAGGTCGAAGTGGCGGCACTACCACCTGTCGTCGATAGTTCTCCGAATGGCAAACCATGAAGCAATTCTGAGCAACGTGTTTTACGCGCTGGGCGACCCGACGCGCCGCGCCATCGTGCGCCAGCTCGGGCGCGGCGAGGCTTCGGTGACTGAACTCGCTTCGCCCTTCGCGATGGCCCTGCCCACGTTGATGAAACACCTGGGCGTGTTGGAGCGCTGTGGCCTGATCCGCTCCAGCAAAGTCGGTCGCGTCCGCACCTGCGAGCTCGAGCCGAAGATGCTGGCTCCGGCCGAGCGCTGGATGGTCGAGCAGCGCACGCGGTGGGAGCAGCGCTCTGATCGCATGGCCACCTACGTCAAATCGATGCATGACAAGGAGAAACCCGTGAGCGAAAGGGCCCTGAAGCCAACGATCTTTCTATCACCCGCCTTCTGGATGCACCGCGCGCGCTGGTGTGGAAAGCCTGGTCCAATCCCGCGCATCTCAAAGAGTGGTGGTGCCCAAAGCCCTGGATCACCGACGTGCGCGCCTTCGACATGCGCCCCGGCGGCGCATTCCACACGTTCATGCGCGGCCCCGACGGCGGCACGAGCGACAACCCAGGCTCATTCCTCGAAGTGGTCCCGCAAACGCGCATTGTCTTCAGCTCCGTGCTCACGGCAGCATGGCGCCCGGCCGACGCGCCGTGGATGCCGTTCACGGCCATCATCACATTCGCTGATGAGGGCAACGGTACGCGCTATGTTGCGACAGTGATGCACCCGAACGCCACCACGCGCGATCAACACGAGAAGATGGGCTTCCACGAAGGCTGGGGCACCTGCATCGATCAGCTTGAGGCGTTTGCGTTGACGCTGGCTTGAGCGCCAATGCGCGGACGTAGACAGGCTTGAGCCTGTGCTCTTCACGCTGCTGGGCTAACGACGTGCGGACAATGCAGAGCCTCGCGCGATTCGCGCGCTGCGTGAGGTGAGCCAGGCCGTGTTCGCTGGTGGACTGCACCCTAACCGCCGATCGGGAGCACCCGCTCTTGGCCGACAAGGTGAGTACGTAGGCTCGCCAGCAAGCTGACCTCGGCCGCACGGCTCGTCGCTTGAGTGACAGCAATCCGGAAGCGCGGGGAACTGGCGCTCTCGGCCAGGAGCGGTCAGCCGGGAACGGCAGCTATTGCGCCTGCTGAGTAGACCTCCTAGGTTCGTCCTGAAAGGACCTTCGATTCAAAAGCAAGACCCGGAGCGCGCCGTACGATGTCTCTGAAGACACTGGGCCCATACCCACTTCTGCCAAGACATCATGAAGTCGCCCACAACTGACATCACCCAAGACCCGCGCTGGGCCAGCATCGTTGCGCGGGACAAGACGGCCGACGGCACCTTCTGGTACTCCGTCGCCACGACCGGCATTTTCTGCAGGCCCTCGTGCCCGTCGCGCCTGGCGAATCCCAAGAACGTGCGACTGCACGAAGACACTGCCGCAGCCGAAGCCGCCGGCTTTCGCGCCTGCCGTCGTTGCAACCCGGCTGGCATCTCGATCGAGGCGGCGAACACCGCCATCGTGACGAAGGCCTGCAGGCTGATCGACGAAGCCGCCGAGCCGCTCTCGCTTGCGCAAATTGCGGCGTCGGTCGAGCTCAGCCCGCACTACTTTCACCGCCTCTTCAAGAAGGCCACCGGTCTCACGCCAAAGGCCTACGCGGTGGCCGGTCGCGCGGCCCGGTTGCGCGAGGGACTGTCCAAGGCAGCGACGGTGACCGAGGCGTTCCACGAGGCGGGCTACGGGTCGAATGGGCGCTTCTACGAGGCTTCGACTGGCGTGCTCGGCATGAGCCCGACACACTATCGGGCGGGTGGCACCCAGGAGGTCCTGACGTTCGCCGTCGGCCAATGCTCGCTCGGCGCAATCCTCGTCGCTTCGAGTGCCAAGGGTGTTGCAGCGATCCTCCTCGGCGACGACCCGCAGACCTTGGTGCGCGACCTCGAGAACCGGTTTCCACGGGCCCGGCTGATCGGCGGTGACGGGGCCTATGAACAGCTGGTGGCGCAGGTGGTCGGGCTCGTCGAGGCGCCCGCCCATGGGCTCGCCTTGCCCCTCGACGTTCGCGGTACGGCCTTCCAGCAGCGCGTCTGGCTGGCGCTGCGCGAGATCCCGGCCGGTGAGACGGAGACGTACTCGAGCATCGCGCAGAAGATCGGTGCGCCGCGTTCCGTGCGCGCCGTTGCGGGAGCCTGCGCGGCGAACGCCCACGCCGTGGCGATACCTTGCCATCGCGTCGTGCGACACGACGGCGGCCTTTCGGGTTACCGATGGGGCGTGGAGCGCAAGCGCGAGCTGATCGACCGCGAGCATCGCGAGCAGGAGCGGGCGGCGTGAAGCGCGACGACTGGATCGAAGCCGACGTCAGCGCGCGGGTGCAACGCATCAACGTTTCCGCGCTGGGGGGCGATCTCGAAGCACAGGGTTGGTCGCTGCTACGCGATCTGCTCACTTCGGTGGAGTGCGACCAACTGGCCTCTCTTTATTCCCTGGAAGAAGGGTTTCGCAGCCGTGTCGTGATGGCGCGGCATGGCTTCGGGAAAGGCGAGTACCGCTACTTTTCCTATCCACTGCCGCCCCTGGTGCAAGCCCTGCGGACCGCGCTCTACCCGCGCCTTGCGCCTCTCGCCAACCGATGGCACGAGCGCATGGGAATGAGCGTGCGATTCCCCATCGAACACACCGAGTTCATCGCGCGCTGCGCCGCTTCCGGGCAGTCACGGCCCACGCCGCTGCTGAAGCTGCGCCACGGCGTCAGCAAGATCATCGAAGGACATCGGCACACGCTCGGCATCATCTTCCATGACGCGAGCTAGTCGCGCAGCGCAGGAGGAACTGTTCGACTCGAGCGCGGCGCTGGCCGGGAGCCGCGAGTCGCTCGAGCCCGGCGCCTTCGTCCTGCGCGCCTTCGCCGCGGAGGAAGCGCCCGCGCTGCTCGATGCGATCGGCCTCGTCGCGCAGGCGGCTCCGCTGCGTCGCATGACGACGGCCCGCGGCTAGCGGATGTCGGTCGCGATGACCAATTGCGGCGATGTCGGCTGGCTGAGCGACCGCAGCGGCTATCGCTACGACAGGGTCGATCCGCAGGCCCATCGCCCTTGGCCGGCCATGCCCAAGGCGTTCGCGCATCTCGCCACGCGCGCCGCCGGCGCAGCGGGCTTCGACGGATTCGTGCCCGATGCGTGTCTGGTAAACCGGTACGAGCCGGGCACGCGACTGACGCTGCATCAGGATCGGGACGAACCGAACTTCGCCACCCCCATCGTCTCGGTCTCCCTGGGAGTGCCGGCATCGTTTCTCTGGGGCGGCGCAGCGCGTGCGGACAGGCCGCGCCGGGTGCGACTCGAGCATGGCGACGTGGTGGTATGGGGCGGCCCGGCGCGGCTGCATTTCCACGGCATCGACACGTTGCGCGAGGGCCACCACGCGCTCACCGGCAACGCGCGTTTCAACCTGACATTTCGTCGGACGCTTCCGGAACGCTGACACGGCGCTGACGTCGCTCATTCGACGTCAAGAAACGGAGCGCCGCTCATGCGCTCCGTCCCTAACCTCATATCACCAGAGACGCACGCATCGCTGCTTCTGGCAAATCCCATCAGCTGGCATAGGAGGCAACCATGTCGATCGAACTAGGCGATCCGCCTGCATATCGGGCCGATGCCTGGCTCCGCAACCAAAGGGCCCGAATCGAGCAGAGGCATCTCCAGTTTGGTCGGCACTGCCGTCTTGAGGTCGGCCGCCTCCTGATGAGGATGGCTCAGCGAGTGAAGGTGGCGCCGCTAGCCGAGGTTGAGATGGAGCGAGAAGACGGGGCGATGGACTCCATGCAGTGCTCGACGTTCGAGGGCGCCGACCATTGGATGCCATCGGAGGTTCGTTGCACTACACCGGCCTTTGACCGCTCACCGACAAGCACCGCGATGCCGCGCGCGCCCGCCCCCGACTGCCGAGCACGGGGGCCCGCAACCCTTGGCGACTTCGTTCCGAGCAACAGGGCCAATGACTTTTCGTGCCGAGAATGGGTCGCGACGCTAGCAGACCGCACCACTGTTGTTGTCAATGACTGGCGCGACTCACCAAGCGTTGTTGGCGTGGAGAAGGCCGTGTCGATCGTTCAGAGTCGTGCCTACCTTGAGCACCGTGCCCGCCGCCTCTTGGTGCCATTTACCGAGGAGGCTGGAAGCTGGCGGCTTGTGACTATTGACTTCGGAACAGACGCGCGGCGGCAGGGTTGTGAGTTCCTCATGTGCTTTGCTTTCCGAGCCACGAACAGTGTGCTGTCAATCACGAGCCCATCTGTTGAGATCGGCTTCGCCTTGCCCTTGCCCGCAGCCATGGATCC
>JBDTNU010000084.1:0-11945 GCA_039933535.1 Caldimonas sp.
GCACCTTGGCGTCGAGCGCGCCGAAGGGCTCGTCGAGCAGCAGCACCTTGGGCTCCACCGCCAGCGCGCGCGCGAGCGCGATGCGTTGCCGCTGTCCGCCGGAAAGCTGATGCGGATAGCGGTCGGCGATCCAGTCGAGCTGTACCAGCTTCAGCAATTCGTCGACCTTGGCGCGGATCGTCGCTTCGCTCGGGCGCACGTCGCGCGGCCGCACGCGCAGGCCGAATGCGACGTTCTCGAAGATCGTCATGTGGCCGAACAGGGCGTAGTGCTGGAACACGAAGCCGACCTTGCGCTCGCGCACGTCGGCGCTGGTCGCATCCTCGCCGTGGAACAGCACGCTGCCCGAGTCGGGCACCTCGAGCCCGGCGATGATGCGCAGCAGCGTCGTCTTGCCCGAGCCCGAAGGACCGAGCAGCGCCACCAGCTCGCCGGCCGGAATGTCGAGGTTCAGGTTGTCGCAGACGACGGTCGCGCCGAAGCGCTTGTTCAGATTGCGGACTTCGATGCTCACTGCGTTTTCTCCATCGGCGCGGTCGCCTCGCCGTGCGCGTTGACGCGCCGCTCGACGATGTACTTCAGCACCAGCGTCACCAGCGCCAGCCCGGCGAGCAGCGACGCCACTGCGAACGCCGCCGCGAACTGGTATTCGTTGTAGAGGATCTCGATGTGCAAGGGCATGGTGTTGGTCTGGCCGCGGATGTGGCCCGAGACCACGCTGACCGCGCCGAACTCGCCCATCGCCCGCGCGTTGCACAGGATCACGCCGTAGAGCAGCGCCCATTTCACGTTCGGCAAGGTGATGCGGCGAAAGATCTGCCAACCACCCGCGCCGAGCACGCGCGCCGCTTCTTCCTGCTCGGTGCCCTGCGCCTGCATCAGCGGGATCAGCTCGCGCGCGACGAAAGGAAACGTGATGAAGACCGTCGCCAGGACGATCCCCGGCAGGGCGAAGATCACCTTCAGGTCGTGGTCGCGCAGCCATTCACCGAACCAGCCTTGCAGGCCGAAGACGAGCACGTAGATCAGGCCGGCGATGACCGGGCTCACGGAGAACGGCAGGTCGATCAAGGTGAGCAGCACGTTCTTGCCGCGGAAGTCGAACTTGGCGATGGACCATGCCGCGGCGATGCCGAAGACGAGGTTGAGCGGCACGGCGATTCCTGCGGCGAGCAACGTGAGGCGGATTGCCGAGAGCGCGTCGGGTTCGGTGATTGCCGCCCAATAGACGTCGAGGCCCTTCTTCAGCGCCTCGACGAATACCGCGACCAGCGGCACGAACAGAAAGAGCGTCAGGAAGACGAGCGCGATGCCGATCAGCGTGCGTCGGACCCACGCCGGCTCGGTGGTTGCATCGGCGACGCGGCGCGGCGCGTGGCCGGATGTCGTGACCGCGCTCATCGCCCTTGCCTGGCCCGCGTCCACGCTTGCAGACCGTTGATCGCGAGCAGCATCAGGAACGCGGCGACCAGCATGACGACGGCAATTGCAGTTGCACCCGTGTAGTCGTACTGCTCGAGCTTGGTGATGATGAGCAATGGCGTGATCTCGGACACCAGCGGCAGGTTGCCGGCGATGAAGATCACCGAGCCGTACTCGCCGAGCGCGCGCGCGAAGGCCAGCGCGAAGCCGGTGAGCAGCGCCGGCGTGAGGATCGGCAGGATCACGCGGGCGAAGGTCTGGCGCCGCGTCGCACCGAGGATCGCCGCCGCTTCCTCGATTTCCTTTTGCAGGTCCTCGAGCACCGGCTGCAAGGTTCGAACCACGAAGGGCAGGCCGATGAAGGTGAGCGCGACCCAGACCCCGACCGGCGTGAAGCTCACCTTGAACGGCAGCCAGCGGCCGATCCAGCCGTTGCCCGAGTACAGGGCCGTGAGCGCGATGCCGGCCACGGCCGTGGGCAGGGCGAACGGCAGGTCGACGAGTGCATCGACCAGACGGCGCCCCGGAAAGTCGTAGCGCACCAGGACCCAGCAGACGATCAACCCGAAAAACGCGTTGACGAGCGCCGCGAGAAACGACGCGCCGAACGTGAGGCGATACGAGGCGACGACGCGCTCGGAAGTGACGGCGCTCCAGAACGCCGGCCAGGTCATCGTCGCCGTCTTCAGGAAGGCTGCCGAGAGCGGCACCAGGACGATGAACGACAGGTAGAGCAGCGTGAATCCGAGCGCCAGGTCGAAGCCCGGCAGGACGGTGTGGCGCCTGAGCAGCGCGCGCGAGAAAAGCATCGCCGCTCTCGACCCGCGGCGCTACTTCTTCGCCGCGGAAAGGATCTGGTCGAAGATCGCGCCGTCGTCGAAGTGTTCTTTCTGCGCTTTCGTCCAGCCGCCGAAGTACTCGTCGATGGTGAAGGTCTGCACCTTCGGAAAGTCCTTCGCGTACTTCGTCAGCAGGGTCGCCGAGCGCGGCCGGAGCTGGTGCTTCGCGGCGATCTCCTGCGCTTCGTCGCTCCACAGGAATTTGAGATAGGCCTCGGCCTGCTTGCGCGTGCCCTTCTTGTCGACGACCTTGTCGATCACCGCGACCGGGTTCTCGGCGAGGATCGTCGACTTGGGATAGACGACCTCGAAGTTGTCTCCGAACTCGGCCTTGATGAGATTGACCTCGCTCTCGAAGGTGCTTAACGCGTCGCCGATCGCGCGCTGGGCGAAGGTCGTGGTCGCGGCGCGACCGCCGCCGTCGAACACCGGCACGTTGGCGAAGATCTTCTGCACCAGCGCCTTTGCGTCGGCCGGCGAGCCGCCTGCCTTCAGCACCGAGCCCCACGCGGCCACGTAGGTGTAGCGGCCGTTGCCGGTGATCTTCGGATTCGGGATGACGACGCTCGTGCCGGGCTTGGCGAGATCGCTCCAGTCGTGGATCCCCTTCGGGTTGCCCTTGCGAACCAGGATCACGGTGACCGACGTCGTCGGCGCCGAATTGTTCGGCAGGCGCTTGGCCCAGTCATCCGGAATCAACTTGCCGCGCGAAGCCAGCACGTCGATGTCGCTGGCCTGGTTCATCGTCACCACGTCGGCCTCGAGCCCGTCGAGTACGGCGCGCGCCTGCTTGCTCGAGCCGCCGTGCGACTGGTCGATCTTCACGTCCTCGCCGGTCTGCTGCTTCCACGACTTCTGGAACGCCGGGTTGATGTCCTTGTAGAGCTCGCGTGCCACGTCGTAGCTGACGTTGAGGAGCGTGGTGCCGGCCGCCGTCGCTGGCACCGCGCTGGCGACACCGACGACAAGCACGGCGGCGGTGCGCGCAAGCACGCTGCGGCGGGAGAGACGGAAGGAATGGAAAAGGCGCATGGCGAAACTCCGGTACGGCCGAGCCGCGGGCAACCGAGGATGTTAGGGCGCGCAGCCCGCCCGCAACGGATGCCTTCGTCGGAAGCTTATGCCGTGGCGCTTCTTGAACGCACGAGACTGCGCACGCGATCAGCCAGGCCGTCATCGGCGCCCGTGACTGCGGGCAACGCGTTCTCGATCGCGCCACGCACGAGCCGCTCGATCGTCGCCGCCTGCGGCGTGACCGCGCCCAGGAAGCGAAGCGACTCTGCGTCGGCCACGAGCAGGGTCGGAAAATTCTCGATGTCGGGGTCGCCGAGCGCGTCGGATTCGTCCTCGATGTCGATCCATGCGAACTCTGCCTCGCCTGCAAACTGCGCGGCGAGCGCGTCGAAGGTCGGCCGGTATTCGCGGCAGGAGCCGCACCAGTCGGCACACAGGCAGGCGACGAGCAGACGATCGCCAGCCATCTCTACGCTCAGGCGTCGACGTGCAGCATGTCGTGGATCTCGTGCTCGTGGGTCGGCGGACCGTCGAGGTTGACCGTTTCCCAGCCGTTGTCGTAGGTCACGACGCGAAAGCGCCGGCCCGGCTCGAGCCCGTGCGGTCCCGCGAAGAGGGCGAACACGTCTTCGCCGCGATGCAGCGCGGCCACGACCTCCGACACGTCGGCGATCGCGGGCTCGGTGTGCCACTCGTTGGTCTCGGTGTTGACAGGACCCCAGTCGACGCCCGTGACGCGCCCGTCGGCATCGAGGCGGACCCTGGCTACGGCATGCACTTTCATCGTTCCTGCTCCTTGCAAGCTCTGGCGGTAGGGCGGATCAGTATGCCCAAAGCCGAAGTCATTCGCCGAGCCGGATCCACTCGGCGGCACGCTCGGCAATCATCAGGGTCGGCGCGTTGGTGTTGCCGCTCGTGATCGCCGGCATGACGCTGGCGTCGACGACGCGCAGGCCCGGCACGCCATGCACACGCAGTCGCGCGTCGACCACCGCCAACGGATCCGACGCCGGCCCCATCTTCGCGGTGCCGACCGGGTGGAAGATCGTCGTGCCGATGTCGCCGGCCGACTGGGCGAGCTCGGCGTCGCTTTCGAACTGCGCGCCCGGCTTGAGCTCGCGCGGCTTGTAGCGTGCGAGCGCCGGCTGGGCGGCGATGCGCCGCGTGACGCGCAGGCTCTCGGCCGCGACACGCCGATCTTCGTCGGTGGCCAGGTAGTCGGGCGAGATTCGCGGCGCGTCGTTCGAGTTGGCCGAGCGGATCCGCACGTGGCCGCGGCTGGTCGGGTTCAGGTTGCACACGCTCGCGGTGAAGGCGTCGTAGCCATGCAGCGGCTCGCCGAAGGCGTCGAGCGAGAGCGGCTGCACGTGGTATTCCAGGTTCGCGTGCGCGAGCTCCGGGCGGCTCCTGGTGAACGCCCCGAGCTGCGACGGCGCCATGCTCATCGGCCCGCTTC
Organism: Caldimonas sp.; assembly: GCA_039933535.1. Classification (GTDB taxonomy): domain Bacteria; phylum Pseudomonadota; class Gammaproteobacteria; order Burkholderiales; family Burkholderiaceae_C; genus Schlegelella_A. The sequence goes on from JBDTNU010000084.1 coordinate 4,732, forward strand.
GCTTCCAGGCGTAGTGCATGGCGATGCGTGCCTTGCCCCAGAGCGAGTTGGCCATCGTGTTGAGCGTCGGCACGCCCTCGACGCCGTACACGGCGCGGATCTGCAAGTGGTCCTGCAGGTTCTCGCCGACACCCGCGAGCGCCTGGCGAACCGGGATGCCGTTGGCCTGCAGCAGCGGCGCCGGACCGATGCCCGAGAGCTGCAGGATCTGCGGCGTGCCGACCGCGCCGGTCGCGAGCACGACCTCGCCGCCGGGAGCGAGCGCGGCAACGACGCTCTCGCCGCCGCCCAAAGGCGCGACGCGCACGCCCGTGGCGCGGCCCTCGGCGTCGAGCTCGACGCGCTCGATGTGCGCGCCGATCCAGAGCTGCAGGTTGTCGCGCCGCTGGATCGGGCGCAAGAACGCCTTGGTCGCGTTCCAGCGAATGCCGGCGCGCTGGTTGACGTCGAAGTAGCCGACGCCTTCGTTGTCGCCACGGTTGAAATCGTCGGTGCGCGGAATGCCCGCCTGCTCGGCGGCCGCGGCAAAAGCGTCGAGCACGTCCCAGCGCAGGCGCTGCTTTTCGACGCGCCACTCGCCGCCTTGGCGGGCACCGAGCGGGTCGAACCCCGGCGACGCGTGATACGCGTCGGCGCCCTTGTAGAAGTCCTCGTGCTTGAGGAAGTACGGCAGGCACTCGGCCCAGCTCCAGCCGGGATTGGCGCCGTGGCCGTCGCCCCGGCCCCATCCGTCGTAGTCGCGCGCCTGGCCTCGCATGTAGATCATGCCGTTGATGCTGCTGCAGCCGCCCAGCAGCTTGCCGCGCGGATACCGGAGGCTGCGGCCGTTGAGCCCGGCCGCGGGCTCGGTCGAGTACAGCCAGTCGGTGCGCGGGTTGCCGATGCAGTAGAGATAGCCGACCGGGATGTGGACCCATATGTAGTCGTCGTTGCCGCCGGCCTCGATCAGGAGCACGCGTTTGCCGCGCGTCGCACTCAGGCGGTTTGCCAGCAGGCAACCGGCCGTGCCGGCACCGCAGACGATGTAGTCGTAGAGCGCGGTGACCTCTTCGGTCCTGGCGGTCATCGGCTCGCCCCGAGCAACCCGGGAAAGAGCTTGATCAGCCCGTCCGACATCACCTCGATCGCAAGCGCCGCGAGGATCAGGCCCATCAGTCGCGTCATCACGTTGATGCCGGTCTTTCCGAGTACGCGGGCGATCCGGCCCGAGAGACTGAATGCGATCCACACCGACAGGCTGATCACGATGCCGTAGCCGACCAGGATCGCGAGCTGCCACCAGTGGCGCGTCTTCTCGGCATAGATGACCATGGTCGAGATCGTGGCCGGGCCGGTGAGCAGCGGGATGGTCAGCGGCACGATCGCGATCGAGTCGCCGGCGTCCACCTTGTCGCTGCCTTCACTCAGGTCGGCACCGCGGCTTTCCGCAGGCTGAGCGTTGAGCATCTGCAGCGACGAGACCAGCAACAGCATGCCGCCGCCGACCTGGAACGACGCGAGCGAAATGCCGAAGAACTCGATGATGCGCAAGCCCGCCAGTGCGCTGACGGCAATGACGATGAAAGCGCTGATCGCGGCGACGTGGATAGTGCGGCGGCGCTGCTCGCGGCTGAAGCCGCGCGTGAAGTGGATGTAGAACGGAATCACTCCGATCGGGTTGACGATCGCCAGCAGCGCGATGAGCGGCTTCAGGATGTCCATCGGCGAGGGGTCGGCGCCTGGGCGGCGGTGCGGTCGAGGTCGCGATTGTCGTCGGCCAGCGCACGCAGGTAGGCAAGGCCCGCCACGGCGCGGCTGCCGTACCAGCTCAGCAGCTCACCATCGACGCGCCGGACCCGAGCGTTCGGACACAGCGCTTGCGCGGCTTCGACGTGCCCGGTCTCGAAGGCGAACGGCTCCGAGCTGAGCAACACGCTTTCGACCTGGTCGAGCCAGGGCTCGCTGCCCGTGAGCACCGGGTAGCGCGCCGCGCCGGTCGCGCCGCCGTCGAGCGCCGGCAGCGTCTGCCAGTTGACGCGACCGAGCATTCGCGAAAGGTAGGTGTCGCGAGCGACCGTCATCCAAGGCCCGTGCCAGATCAGATAGAGCACGTTGACGGGTGGCCGGCCGGCCGGCTGCGTCAGCTCGAGCTCGCGCCGCAGCGCCGCGCTCAAGGCCTCGGCAAGCTCGCCGACCTCGGGCAGGGCGCCGAAGTGCGCCACCATCCGGGCCACCAGCGCCAGGTTGTCTTCCGGGTCGACCGGATGAGTGACGACGATCTCGGGCGCCGCCTCGCCCCATGCGCGGATCGACTCGACTGTCTCGCGCAGGTTCTCGTCGATGTTGACGAGCACGTGGGTCGGCGCAAGCCGCCGCAGCTTGGCCAGATTCACCGTCTTGGTGCCGCCGATCTTCGGCACGCGGGCCACGGCTTCTGCCGGATGGATGCACCAGCCGGTGCGGGCGACCAGCCGCTCGCCCAGGCCAAGAGCGACCGCCAGCTCGGTCAGGCTCGGCACCAGACTGGCGATCCGCACTTGGGAAGAGGCGTCGAGCAGGCTCATTCCAAAAAGCAACAAATGGGTGGCAACCTTCTGAGATTTTTTCCGCAGTTCACTTATATTCGCCAGTCTGTGTATGGAAGCAGCGCCTTCTTGAAATAGTTCACGACGGGTAGAAGCTCCAAAATTTCGGCAAAGAAGAGGAAGAGGGCTCACCCATGGGCAATAAACTGTACGTCGGCAATCTCTCGTACAACATTCGCGATGACGACCTGCAACAGGCCTTCGCGCAGTACGGAACGGTCAATTCGGCCAAGGTCATGATGGACCGCGATACGGGACGCTCGAAGGGCTTCGGCTTCGTCGAGATGGGCTCCGATCCCGAAGCGCAAGCTGCCATCAACGGCATGAATGGTCAGGCCCTCGATGGCCGCGCCATCGTCGTCAACGAAGCTCGCCCGCGCGAAGAGCGTCCGGGCGGCTTCCGCGGCGGTAGCGGCGGAGGCGGCGGCTACGGTGGTGGCGGTTCGGGGGGTGGCGGCGGCTACGGTGGCGGCGGTGGTGGCCGCTCCAGCGGCGGTGGTGGCGGCTACGGCGGCGGCGGTTCGGGTGGTGGCGGCGGCTACGGTGGCGGCGGCGGTGGCCGCTCCGGCGGTGGTGGCGGCTACGGTGGCGGCGGCGGTGGCCGCTCCGGTGGCGGTGGCGGCAGCAGCCGCGGCGGCTACTGAACCCAGGCTTCGGCTCTGACGAAGGCGGTGCAGCGAAAGCGCACCGCCTTTCTCATTTCTGCTCCACCTGGCGCGGCTTGCGCGCCCGCCGCGCCAGCAGTCGATCGAATAGCGCGTTGGGCATGGCGCGCAGCAGATGGACGACCATGCCCATCTGCCATGGAATGACGCGCCAGCGTACCCCCGCTTCGATGGCGTGAAACGCACGCTCCGCGAAGTCGCCCGCGGTCATCAGGAAAGGCATCGAATACGGATTGCCGCGCGTCAGCGGCGTGTCGACGTAGCCGGGCACGATCGTCACGACCTTGACGCCGGACGGGCGCAGCTCGCCGCGCAAGGCTTCGCAGTAGGCGATCGCCGCGGCCTTGCTCGAGGAATAAGCGCCGTGGCCGGGAATGCCACGAATGCCGGCAACGCTCGCGATGCCGACAAACGTTCCCGACCCTCGCTCGCGCATCGCCGCGACGAAGGGATGAAACGTCGCGGCCATGCCCAGATTGTTGGTCTCGTAAGTCGCACGCATCACTTCGAGATCGGCCAACTCGGCGGTGTCCATGCCGATGCTGATGCCGGCGTTGGCGATGACGACGTCGGGCACGCCTTGCGCTTCGATGCAGGCGCGGCCGGCAGCGACGATGGAAGCGACGTCGCGCACATCGGCGGCATAGACCGCGAAGCGCTCCGCCTCGATGCCCGCGCCGGTGGCCCAGCGCGCGAGATCGTCGGCGCGGCGCGCGACGAGCGCGAGCCGATAGCCGGCCTCGTCGAAGCGCAGCGCCAGCGCCTGGCCGATGCCGCTCGACGCGCCGGTGATGAAGACGAGCGGCCCGTTCGTCATCCCGAGCGCTTCTTCGCCGAGAACGTCGCGGTCGATCGTCCTTTCAGGTCGACCACGCGCGCCAGATTGTCGTAGACCATTCCCTGGGCGCGTACGACGCTGCCGCCGGTGGTCACGACGACGGGCAGGTGCGACCTCACCTGTTCGATGTTGCGAAAGGCATGCAGGAATTCGCTGCGGAACTCGACCGCTTCTTCCTTGCCGCTGGCCGGCCGCTGAACGCGGGCATCGCCGAGCAACTGCACTTCGCTGCCGTCGCCGTTCGACAGCGCGCGCCGCGCCGAAGCGAGCGTGACCGTGCCGTTGTCGCCGACGGCACGGATGCGCGCGGCGTCGATCTCGAGCGTGTCGTCATCGGCGAAATGACGCAAGGCGTCGCCCTCGATCTGGGTGCGCAGCGTGCCGTCGGCAGCGAAGCGCTGGACGATGAAGTGCGTCATCACGTAGTCGGGTTCATGCCGCTGCACTGCCACCGGACGCGGCCCGGCGAGGGGCGGCGCGGTGCGCACCAGCCACCACGTTCCGGCCGCAAGCACAGCCATCATGACCAGCGGCAGGTAGGCCGAGGCCAGGTCGAAAAGCCGGAGGTGCCAGGGTGCGGCGGGCGCGACCGGTTCGGGTCCGGCGAACGACAGGTCGACGATCTCGTCGTCGTCGAATCCCGGACCGGTCGCCTCGGCGCCGTCCGAAGGGTCAGCGAGCGCCATCCAGGGAGTGCAGCGGGCCGTGCAGCAGTGCCGCGTAGCGGCCTGCGGCGACGAGCAGGAGATCGCAGAACTCGCGCGCCGCACCGAAGCCGGCGTGCGCCTGCGTCACGTGATGCGCTGCCGCTTTCGTCTCGACGTGCGCACCGGGCGGCGCGCACGCGAACGCGGCTCGCTGCATCAACGGCAGGTCGGGCCAGTCGTCGCCGATGACGGCAACTCGGCTCCAGTCGAGGCCGAGCGTCGCGAGGATCGCTTCGCTCACCGCCAGCTTGTCGGCAGCGCCATAGGCCGCATGGGCCAGGCCGAGGTCAGCGACGCGGCGACGCACCGCGGCCGAGTCGCGGCCGGTGACGACGATCGGAACGATGCCGCCCTGGGCAAGCAGCTTCATGCCGTGGCCGTCGAGCGTCGAGAAGGCCTTGAAGCTCTCGCCGTCTTCGCCGATGTAGATGCGCCCGTCGGTGAGCACGCCATCGACGTCGAAGATCGCGGCGGCGATACCGGCGCCCGGCCCGCGTGCCGCCAGCAACAACTCGGGCGGGAACGTCAGCGCCGGCGCCGCCATCAGATGACCTTGGCACGCATCAGGTCGTTCGAGTTCAGAACGCCGGCGATGCGCTCTTCGGCATCGACGACGATCAATCCGGTGACACGATGCCGCTCCATCAGCTCGGCGGCTTCGACGGCAAGCGCCTCGCCGTGAATCAGCCTGGGGCCGCGATGCATCACCTCGGTGGCGGCGAGGCCGCGCAGGTCGGCGCCGGTCTCGATCAGGCGGCGCAGATCGCCGTCGGTGAAGATGCCGGCGACGTGGCCATCCGCGTGCACGACCGCCGTGAAGCCGAAGCCCTTCTTCGTCATCTCGCGCAGCATTTCGGGAACGCGCGTGTCCGGGTCCACCCGCGGTACGGCGTCGCCGCTGTGCATCAGGTCGGCCACGTGCATCAGAAGCTTGCGGCCCAGGCTGCCGCCCGGATGCGAGCGCGCGAAGTCGTCCTCGCGAAAGCCACGCGCGTCGAGCAAAGCGACGGCTAGCGCGTCGCCGAGCGCCATCTGCGCGGTGGTGCTGGCGGTCGGTGCGAGGTTGAGTGGGCACGCTTCCTGGTCGACCGCGCTCGAGAGCGTGACGTCGGCATGGCGCGCCAGGCTGCTCTCGGCGCCACCGGTCATCGCCACCAGCGTGACGCCGAGCCGCTTGATCGCCGGAACGATCGCGCCGATCTCGTCGCTCTCGCCCGAGTTCGAGATCGCGAGCACGACATCGTCCTTCGTGACCATGCCGAGATCGCCGTGGCTCGCTTCCGCGGGATGAACGAAGAAGGCAGGCGTTCCGGTCGATGCCAAGGTTGCCGCGACCTTGCGCCCGACGTGCCCGCTCTTGCCCATGCCCATCACGACGACGCGACCGCGGCATGCCAGCATCGCCTGCACGGCGGCGACAAAGGCGTCGCCCTGGCGCGCCTTCAGGCCATCGATGGCGCGCGCTTCGATGTCGAGCGTGCTGCGGGCAAGCTCGAGCACGCGTTTTGCATCGAAGGGGGCTGGGGCTGACAACGGGGAATTCGCGAGGGCGTCCAGTAGGATCGGCCGATTCTAGGGTTGGCCTCTTCGGTCCCTCGCCACGCATGGCCTCGTCGCTCGAACTGACGCTGCTCTACCTCGTTGCCGCGGTCGCCGGCGTGGTCGTCTGCCGTCTCGCGCGCCTGCCGCCGATGCTCGGCTACCTGGCGGTCGGCATCCTGATCGGGCCGCATGCACTGGCCATCTCGGGCGATCCGGCCGGCGTCGCCCACCTGGCCGAATTCGGCATCGTCTTCCTGATGTTCGTGATCGGCCTCGAGTTCAACCTGCCGAAGCTGCGCAGCATGAGAAAGCTGGTCTTCGGACTGGGCTCGAGCCAGGTCGTACTGACGATGCTGGCGGCGTTGGCCGGCAACGCGTTGCTTGCTTGGGCGTTCGCGCTGGCCGGCCGTCAAGGTCTGGGCCTGGGATGGCAAAGCGCCCTCGCGCTCGGCGGCGCGCTGGCGATGAGCTCGACCGCGATCGTTGTCAAGCTCATGGCCGACCGGCTCGAGCTCGAAACCGAGCACGGCCGGCGCGTCATGGGCGTGCTGCTGTTCCAGGATCTGGCCGTGGTGCCGCTGCTGGTGGTGATCCCCGCGCTCGGCTCCTCACCCGAAGCCTTGCTCGGCGCGCTCGCGATCGCCTTCGTCAAGGCCGGCGCGCTGCTCACGGTGCTGCTGGTCGGCGGGCAGCGCGTGATGCGCTGGTGGCTGACGCTGGTCGTGCGCAGAAAGAGCGAAGAGCTCTTCATCCTCAACCTGCTGCTGGTCACGCTTGGCCTGGCCTGGCTGACTGAACTGGCGGGGCTCTCGCTCGCGCTTGGCGCCTTCGTCGCCGGCATGTTGATCGCGGAGACCGAATACAAGCACCAGGTCGAGACCGACATCCGGCCGTTCCA
>JBDTNU010000085.1:0-11798 GCA_039933535.1 Caldimonas sp.
TTCCCGGTCGCCGAGGTGCTGGCCGGCATCGACGCAGCCGAGCGCGTGGGGCTCGGACCGATCAAGGTCAACATGGTCGTCAAGCGCGGCACCAACGACCACGAGATCGTACCGATGTCGCGCCACTTCCGTGGCCGCAACGTGGCGCTGCGCTTCATCGAATACATGGACGTCGGCACGACCAACGGCTGGCGCATGGACGACGTGCTGCCCTCGGCCGCAGTGATCGCGCGGATCGGCGAAGCGTTCGCGCTCGAGCGCATGCCGGTGACGACGGTAGGCGAGACCGCCGAACGCTGGCGCTATGTCGGAACGAGCGCAGAGGCCGAAATCGCAGGCGAGATCGGCACGATCTCGAGCGTCACCAAGGCCTTCTGCCACGACTGCAACCGTGCACGGCTCTCGACCGAAGGCAAGCTCTTTCTCTGCCTGTTCGCGAGCCGCGGCCACGACCTGCGCGGCCTGCTGCGCGCCGGCGCGAGCGATGCGGACATCGCGGCCGCGATCGGCCTCGTCTGGCAGGCCCGCGACGACCGCTACTCCGAGTTGCGCGGCCGCGCCGAGGCGCAATCCGACGCGGGCGAACGTCGCGTCGAGATGCACTACATCGGCGGCTGAGCGCCTCGCAACGCGCCGATGCCTGACAGCAAGGTCGCGATCCGCCCGCTGGGTGCCGCCGACCTGGCGGCCTACAAGCTGTTGCGCGACGACATGCTGTTCGCGCATCCCGAAGCCTTCACTTCCGATGCCGCCGAAGAGCGGAGCAAGGAGCCTGCCGACTACCTGCAGCGCCTGGGCCTCGACCGGCGAGAGCGCGGCCACTTCGTGCTCGGCGCGTGGCGCGGCGAGCGCCTGGTCGGCGCGATCGGCCTCGAGCGCGACCGGCGGCGCAAGGGTCACCACGTCGGCCACGTCGTCGGCATGATGGTGCGGCCTGAGGCGCGCGGCCTGGGCATCGGCCGCGAGTTGCTCGATGTGCTCGTCGGCGAGGCGCGTCGCAGCGAGGGCATGGAGATGCTGACGCTGACCGTCACCTCCGGCAACAGGCCGGCGGTGGGTCTGTACGAGACCAGCGGCTTCGTTCCCTATGGCACGCTGGTGCGCGCGATCCGGCTTGAGAATGGCCAGTACCGCGACAAGGTGCACATGGTGCTCGCCCTCTGAAACGGCGGCGCCGACGGCTGGTCAGCGAGTCGCCAGCCTCTGCCAGGTATCGACCACCGAATCCGGATTGAGCGAGATCGAGACGATGCCTTCATCGGCCAGCCAGTCAGCGAAGTCGGGATGGTCGCTCGGCCCCTGGCCGCAGATGCCGATGTACTTGCCGGTGGCGCGACAGGCAGCAATGGCCCGCGAGATCATCGCCTTGACGGCAGGGTCGCGCTCGTCGAAGTCTCGTGCGAGCAGTTCGAGGCCCGAGTCGCGGTCGAGGCCCAGGGTCAGCTGCGTCAGGTCGTTCGAGCCGATCGACATGCCGTCGAAGTGTTCGAGGAACTGCTCGGCCAGGATGGCATTGCTCGGCACCTCGCACATCATGATCACCTTGAGGCCATCCGTCCCGCCAGCCGCGGCGCGCTTCAGGCCGTGCTGGGCCAGCATGTCGACCACCTGCTTCGCCTGGCCCAGGGTGCGCACGAACGGCACCATCACCTCGACGTTGTCCAGGCCCATGTCGCGGCGCACCCGCACCAGTGCCTCGCATTCCATCGCAAAGGCCTCGCCGAAGGCCTCGCTCACGTAGCGCGAGGCGCCGCGAAAGCCGAGCATCGGGTTTTCTTCTTCGGGCTCGTAGCGCGAACCGCCGATCAGCTTCCTGTACTCGTTGCTCTTGAAGTCGGAGAGGCGAACGATCACCGGCTTGGGCCAGAACGCCGCGGCGATCGTGCCGATTCCTTCGACCAGCTTGTCGACGTAGAAGGCGCGGGGCGAAGCGTGGCCTCTTGCGACGCTCTCGACTGCCTTCTTCAGGTCGGCGTCGATGTTCGGATAGTCGAGGATCGCCTTCGGGTGCACGCCGATGTTGTTGTTGATGATGAACTCGAGCCGGGCCAGGCCGACGCCCGAATTCGGCATCTGCGCGAAGTCGAAGGCAAGCTGCGGGTTGCCGACGTTCATCATGATCTTGACCGGCGAGTACGGCAGGTCGACCTTCTGCACTTCCGTGATCTCGGTCTCGAGCAGGCCGTCGTAGACGTAGCCGGTGTCGCCCTCGGAACACGCGACGGTGACGAGCGCGCCCTCCTTGAGCACTTCGGTCGCGTTGCCACAGCCCACCACTGCCGGGATGCCGAGCTCACGCGCGATGATGGCCGCGTGGCAGGTGCGGCCGCCCCGGTTGGTGACGATGGCCGAGGCCCGTTTCATCACCGGTTCCCAGTTCGGGTCGGTCATGTCGGTGACGAGAACGTCGCCGGCCTGCACGCGGTCCATGTCGGCAATCGAATCGACGATGCGGACCGGACCGGTGCCGATCTTCTGGCCGATCGCGCGCCCTTCGACAAGCACGGTGCCCGTGCCTTTCAGCGCATAGCGCTGCTCGGCCTTGCCGCCGCTCTGGCTCATCACCGTCTCCGGCCGCGCCTGCAGGATGTAGAGCTTGCCGTCGAGGCCGTCCTTGCCCCACTCGATGTCCATCGCCCGCCCGTAGTGCTTTTCGATCACCAGGGCGTAGCGGGCCAGCTCCATCACGTCGGCATCGCTGAGCGAATAGCGGTTGCGTTGCTCGGTCGCGGTGTCCAGCGTCGTCACGAGCTTGCCGCTTGCGGCGTGCTCCTCGGCCGACGCGAAACCCATGCGGATCAGCTTGGAGCCCAGGTTGCGCCGGATGATCGCCTGCTTGCCGTTGCGCAACGCCGGCTTGTGAACATAGAACTCGTCGGGATTCACCGCGCCCTGCACCACCGTCTCGCCGAGGCCGTAGCTCGAAGTGACGAAGACGACGTCGGTGAAGCCGCTTTCGGTATCGATCGTGAACATCACGCCGGCCGCGCCGAGGTCGCTGCGCACCATGCGTTGAACGCCCGCCGAGAGCGCGACGTCGTTGTGCGCATAGCCCTTGTGCACGCGATAGCTGATCGCGCGGTCGTTGTAGAGGCTGGCGAAGACCTCGCGCATCTTCGCGAGCACGTCGTCGATGCCGGCGACGTTGAGAAAGGTCTCCTGCTGGCCCGCGAAGGATGCGTCAGGCAAGTCTTCGGCGGTGGCTGAGGAACGAACGGCAAAGGTGGCCTGCGCATCATCGCCGGCGAGGCGCTCGTACTCGCTGCGGATGGCGGCCTCGAGCGCCGGCGAAAAGGTCTGGTGCTCGACCCAGCTGCGGATCTCGGTGCCCGCTTCGGCAAGCGCTCGCACGTCGTCGGTGTCGAGACTCCCGAGCCTGTCGGCGATCCGTTTCGCCAGGCCGCCTTCGGCGAGAAAGAGGCGAAACGCATGCGCCGTCGTCGCAAAGCCGCCCGGCACGCGAACGCCCGTCTGGCCGAGCTGGCTGATCATTTCGCCGAGGGAGGCGTTCTTGCCGCCAACCGCCTCGACGTCGGACATCCTCAGCTCTTCGAAGCGGGCGACGAGGGCGGTCGCCAGGTGAGTGGATGACATGGCAAAGCTCCGCGAACGTGACAAACCGGCGCTTCCTGGTTCGGGGCAGCGAGTCTTGCAGCGCTCGACCATCGATCGCCCGCGCGGCTCAGGCTGGCGACGTCGGGTCGGCAGCGGGCACGGGGACGAGAGGCGATATGCATGAGCGCGGACGACGGCCCGGACGGGAACAGGCGACCGATTCTACGAGTGCCCTTCTTGTGGGCTGTCGGCCAAAGTGCCGCAAGGCGATGTCATCATCGCCGACATGAGCGACGCTGCCACCCCTTCGTCCGCCGCCGCCCTGCCGGCGCCGCCCGGCCCCCGGCACACGGTCTTCTTCGTCTCCGACGGCACCGGCATCACCGCCGAGACCTTCGGCAACTCGATCCTCTCGCAGTTCGCGATCAAGTCGCGTCACGTGCGCCGGCCATTCATCGATTCGACCGACAAGGCGCACCAGGTGGTGCGCGAGATCAATCACACCGCCGAGGTCGAGGGGCGCAAGCCCATCGTCTTCGTCACCCTCGTCAACGCCGAGATCCTGGCGGTCGTGAAGGAGCGATCGCGCGGACTGGTGATGGACATGTTCAACACCTTCATCGAGCCGCTCGAAGCCGAGTTCGGCATCACCTCGAACCACCGAATCGGTCGCTTCAGCGACGTCTCAGACAGCCAGGAATACACCGACCGAATCGAGGCGATCAACTTCGCGCTGGCCCACGATGACGGCCAGTCGACGAAAAGCCTGGCCGAGGCCGACGTGATCCTGGTCGGCGTCAGTCGCAGCGGCAAGACTCCGACGTCGCTCTACCTCGCAATGCAGCACGGCATCAAGGCCGCGAACTACCCGCTGATTCCGGAAGACTTCGAGCGCGTGAGGATTCCCGCCACGCTCGCGCCGTTCAAGGCCAAGTGCTTCGGCCTGACGATCGATCCCGAGCGGCTTGCCCGCATCCGCAACGAGCGGCGGCCGAACAGCAAGTACGCCTCGATCGAGAACTGCCGCTGGGAGGTCAGGGAAGGCGAGACGATGATGAAGAAGGAAGGCATCGCCTGGCTCTCTTCGACCCACAAGTCGATCGAGGAGATTGCAACCACGATCCTGCGCGACCTGCGGCCGGATCGGCTGATGTATTGACCGCAGCGCGCTCGGCATCGGCGAGTTCGCACGGGCGCCATGTCAGGCCGGAATCGTCCGGCGGGCCGGACAGTCCCGCTCATGCGCCCGGACGGGCCCGGATGGCTTCGTAGAGGCACACCGCCGCCGCCGCGGCCACGTTGAGCGACTCCTGGCCACCGGGCTGGGGAATCCGGATCAGCATCGCGCAACGGGCATCGATGGCGGCGCTGGCGCCTGCCCCTTCGTTGCCGAAGACCCAGGCACAGGGCCACGGCAATGCGACGTCGGGCAAGGCTTCGCTCGCGTGCGAGCTCGTGCCGAGCAGCGGAAGCGTGAGCACGGCGAGCACGTCGTCGTCCACGCCTTCGACCAGGTGCAGCCCGAAGTGCGCGCCCATGCCGGCGCGCAGGACCTTGGGCGACCACAGCGACGCCGTCCCCTGCAGGGCGATCACCTGGACGAACCCGAATGCCGCCGCGCTGCGCAGGATCGAGCCGACGTTGCCGGCATCCTGGATCCGGTCGAGAACGACACTGGGCGCATGGCCCCGGATCGCCGGCCGCTCCGGCAAGGGCACGACGAAAACGATTGGTGCGGGCGACTCGAGCGTGCCCAGGTCGGCCATCGCTGCGTCGGAGACGATCACCGTCGCCGCCGCGGCTTCGGCGAGCTCGAGAAACCTGCCCTCGCCCCAGGCCGATTCTGTCATCACCGCATGCAGCGCCGGCGCATCACCGCGCTCGGCCCAGGCCTGGCACAGGTGCTCGCCTTCGAGCAGCACCTGACCTTGCTTGCGGTACTCGCCAGGCTGGCGCGCCAGCTTGCGCAGTCGCACGAGCAAGGGGTTGTCGCGCGAGGTGACGTAGCTGAGCTTGTGGTTGGCCACGCTGCCTGATCCAGCTCAGAAGAGCCGGTCCATGACTTCGCGTACCGGCGCGAAGCTGCGCCGGTGATGCGGGCAGGCGCCGTGCTCGCGCAGCGCCGCCAGATGCTGGGGCGTGGAGTAGCCCTTGTGGCCATGGAAGCCGTACTGCGGATGCTCGTCGTGCAAAGCCGTCAACAAGCGGTCGCGATAGACCTTCGCAATGATCGACGCGGCCGAGATGGCACGCACCTTCGCGTCGCCGCCGACGACGGTGCGCACCGGCATGCTGAGCTCCGGCCGCTGGTTGCCGTCGACCAGCACGATGCTCGGCTGCTCGCGCAGCCCTTCGACGGCCCGGCGCATCGCCAGCAAGGCGGCGCGCAGGATGTTGAAGCGGTCGATCTCCTCGACGCTGGCTTCGGCGATGCTGCAGCAGACGGCGCGCCGGCGAATCTCGAGATCGAGCCGCTCCCGCTCTTCGGGTTGCAGCAGCTTCGAGTCGTTGAGGCCGCGGATCGTCCCTTTCTCGTGCAGGATCACGGCCGCCGCCACGACCGGACCAGCGAGCGGACCGCGGCCGACCTCGTCGACGCCGGCCATCAGGCCGCTCACGTCGATGATCAGGCGCAGCTTGTCGGCGCGAAGAAATGTCCGGGCGTGCACGAGAACCTCAGCTCTTCAATACGGCTTCGATCGCATCGGTGGCGAGCCTGGCCGTGTCTTGCCGCAGTTCACGATGGACGGCCTCGAAGCGCACGCGCAGCGCTTCGCACGCCGCCGGATCCTCGAGCCACTTGAAGGCGGCCGCGGCGATCTTGGCCGGCGTCGCGTCGCCTTGCAAGAGCTCAGGGACGGCAAAGTCGCGCAGCAGGATGTTGGGCAAGGAAACCCACGGCTGGTAGTGCATGCGCTTGCCCATCTGCCAGCTGATCGCGTGCATGGCGTAGACCACGACCATCGGCCGCTTGAAGAGGGCGGTCTCCAGCGTGGCCGTGCCGCTTGCCACGAGCGCCACGTCGCAGGCGGCGAGCGCGTCGTGCGAGCCGCCGTCGAGCAGCTCGATCGGCGCGTCGGCCGCATATTGGCGACGCAGCGGCTCGATGACGTGGCGCAGCCCCGGGACCACCGGAATCACGAACCTCAGGCCCGGTCGCTTGCGAAGCATCTCCATCGCGCTGCCGAACAAGCGCGGCGCGATGTACTGGATCTCGGAGCGCCGGCTGCCGGGCAGGATCGCGACCAGTGTCTCGTCGTCCTTCACGCCGAGCGTGGCACGCGCCGCGGCGCGCGGAATCTCGAGCGGGATCTGGCTCGCCAGGGGATGCCCGACGTAGACGGCGTTGATGTTGCGCTTGGCATAGATCTCGGGCTCGAACGGAAAGATGCAGAGCACGAGGTCGGCGGCCTTGCCGATCTTCTCGATCCGCTTGCCGCGCCAGGCCCAGATCGACGGACTGATGAAGTGCACGGTCTTGACGCCGGCCGCACGCAGCTTCAGTTCCAGGTCGAGGTTGAAATCGGGCGCGTCGACACCGATGAAGCAATCCGGCTTGTCGCGCATCAGCCGCTCGGTGAGCTGGTTGCGGATGCCGACGATCTCGCGAAAGTGGCCCAGCACCTCGACGTAGCCGCGCACCGCGAGCTTGTCGTGCGGCCACCAGGCATCGAAGCCTTGCGCCGCCATCTTCGGCCCGCCGATGCCCTGGGCGGTCAGCGTCGGCCAGCGGGTGCGCAGGCCTTCGAGCAGCAGGCCCGCGAGCACATCGCCCGAGGCCTCGCCCGCGACCATCGCGAAACGCGGCGATTCGAGATTCATTTTTTGGGCGGGAGCAGGGATCAGCGCGCGATGCCCCGCGTCGCCGCGGCCAGGAAGGCCGACATGAGCTGCACGTCGCCCGCCGCCTCGGGTTCGCTTTCCGCGAGCGCCGCGATCCGCGCCCGCGCCTCGTCGAGCGAGAGACCTTCGCGATAGAGCAGCCGGTGCATCTGCTTCACGGCGGCGATGCGTTCCGTGCTGAAGCCGCGCCGGCGCAGTCCCTCGGCGTTGAAGCCGCGCACCGTCAGCGGATTGCCGTCGACCATCATGTACGGAGGCACGTCCTGCGAGACATGGCTCTGGAAGCCGGTCATCGCGTGGGCGCCCATCTTGACGAACTGGTGCAGGCCGCTCATCGCGCCCACGATCGCCCAGTCGCCGAGGTGAACGTGGCCGGCCAGGCCCGCATAGCCGGCAATGATGGTCTGGTTGCCGACGACGCAGTCGTGCGCAACGTGCACGTTGTTCATCAGCCAGTTGTCGCTGCCGATCTTGGTTGTGCCGGCGTCCTGGACAGTGCCGACGTTGAAGTTGCAGTACTCGCGGATCGTGTTGCGATCACCGATCTCGAGCGTGGTCGGCTCGCCGGCGTACTTCTTGTCCTGCGGAACGGCGCCGAGCGAAACGAACTGAAAGATCCGGTTGTCGCGGCCTATCGTGGTACGACCCTCGATCACGCAATGCGGGCCAACGACCGTGCCAGCGCCGATGCGAACGTGCTCCCGGACGATGCTGTAAGGCCCGATGCTGACCGAAGCTGCAAGCTCGGCTCCCGATTCGACGATCGCCGTCGGATGAATCGTCGCCATCGCCCGGCCGGCTAGTCGAGGCGACGCACCGTGCACATCAGCTGCGCCTCGACCGCCAGCTCGCCGGCTACCGTGGCGCGGGCAGTGAACTTGAAGACGCCCGACTTCATGCGGTCCAGCGTCACGTCGAGGATCAGCTGATCGCCCGGCTCGACCGGCCGCTTGAAGCGTGCCGCGTCGATGCCGGCAAAGTAGTAGATCTGGTCTTCTTCCGGCGAGGCGCCGACGGCGTCGAACGAGAGCAGCGCCGCGGCCTGGGCGAGCGCTTCGATCATCATCACGCCGGGCATCACCGGACGGCGCGGAAAGTGGCCGAGAAAGTACGGCTCGTTGGCGGTGACATTCTTGAGCGCCTTGATGCGCTTGCCGTGCTCGAGCTCGAGCACGCGATCGACCATCAGGAACGGATAGCGATGCGGCAGCTGCTTGAGGATCTCGTGAATGTCGAGCGTCATGACGTCTTCTTCTCCAGCGCCTTCACCCGCTCGCGCAAGGCGTGCAGGTTGCGCAGTGTGGCCGCGTTCTTCTCCCATGAGGCATTGTCGTCGAAGGGGAATGAGCCGCTGTAGAGACCGGGCTTGGCAATCGAGCGCGAGACCTGGGTCGCGCCGGTGATCACGACGCGGTCGGCGAGCGTGACGTGGCCGTTGATGCCGACACCGCCGCCGAGCATGCAATGCGCGCCTATCGTCGCGCTGCCGGCGATGCCGACGCAGCCGGCGATCGCCGTGTGCTCGCCGATCTTCACGTTGTGGCCGATCTGCACCAGGTTGTCGATCTTGACGCCGTTGCCGATCACGGTGTCGCCGAGGGCACCGCGATCGATGCAGGTATTGGCGCCGATCTCGACGTCGTCGCCGATGACGACGCGGCCGAGCTGCTCGATCTTCACCCACCGCCCGCCGTCGGGCGCGAAGCCGAAGCCGTCGGCACCGATGACGGCGCCCGACTGGACAAAGCAGCGGGCGCCGAGCGTGCTCTCGTAGAGAACGGTGACGCGAGGCGCCAGGCGAGTGCCGGCACCGATGCGGCAGTCGCGGCCGACAAAGGCGTGCGCGCCGAGGGTCACGCCGTCGCCGAGGATCGCCCCGCTCTCGACCACGGCGAATGCGCCGATCGACACCTCGGCACCCAGCGTCGCGCCAGCATCGACAACCGCGCTCGGATGCACGCCGCGCTCGATGCGCGGGCGGATGCGCTCTGCCCACCACTGCGTCAGCCGTGCGAAATACAGATAGGGATCGTCGCTCACGATGGTGGCGCCGCGAGCCACCGCCACGTCGCGATGAGCCGGAGCGACGATGACGCAGCCAGCCGCCGACACGCCGAGCTGCTTCGCGTAGCGCGGGTTCGACAGGAAGGCGATGGTCGACGGCGTCGCCGACTCGAGCGGCCCGATCGATGCGATCCGGATCGACCCGTCGCCGATCAGTTCTCCGCCGAGGCGCTCGGTGATCTCGCGAAGTGCGACTTCGCTCACCGCCGGTGGCTTCCTACTTGCCGCCCTGGGCGTTGAGCGCCTTGATCACCTTGTCGGTGATGTCGACCTTGGGACTCCAGAACACGGCCTCCTGGAGGATGAGGTCGTACTTCTCGGTTTCGAAGATCTGCTTGATGACCTTGTTGGTGCGCTCGACCACGGCGCCGAGCTCCTCGTTCTTGCGCTGGCTCAGGTCTTCCTGGAATTCGCGGCGCTTGCGCTGGAGCTCCCGGTCCTGGTCGACCAGCTCGCGCTGGCGACGCACGCGCTCGGTCTCGGCAAGGGTGGGCGCGTCCTTGTCGAGCTTGTCGCTCGCCGCCTTCAGGCGGGTGGCGATGTCGGTGAGATCCTTCTCGCGCTTGGAGAATTCGGCTTCGAGCTTGGCCTGCGCCGCCTTGGCGGGGACGGCGTCGCGCAGCACGCGATCGCTGTTCACGTAACCGATCTTCAATTCCTCCGCGGAGGCGCCTGCGACCGCGCCGGCGAGCAGCGTCGCGGCGACGAGCGTTTTCAGAATGCGGATGTTCATCATCAGAAGGCGGTCCCGATCTGAAACTGAAGGCGCTGGATTCTATCCGTCGGCTGTTTGCGCACCGGCGCGCCGTAGCTCAGCTTGAGTGGTCCGACCGGCGAGATCCAGCTGACGCCTGCGCCGACGGAGGCACGAAGGCTGTTGAGCGTGAGCGATTCGTTTTCGCCCCAGACGTTGCCGGCATCGGCATACAGGAAGATGCGCAGCGTGCGGTCGACGCCGGCGCCCGGCACCGGCAGGTAGAGCTCGTTGTTGAGGTTGAAGCGCCGGTTGCCGCCGATGAAGGCGCCGGTCACGTCGACCGGGCCGAGCGAGCCCTGGTCGAAGCCGCGGACGGTGCCGAGGCCGCCGCCGTAGAAGTTCTTGAAGATCGGGTACGGACGGCCGCCGATGCCCCGCCCATAGCCGATTTCGGCGTTGACGCCGAACGTGAAGGCGCGGGTGATCTGGATGTACTGCTGCGCCTGCAGGTTGACGCGCAGGTAGCGCGCGTCGCCCAGGGCCGCGTAGTCGGCGTTGACGCGCGTGTAGCGGCCGGCGGTCGGAACCAGGGCGCTGTCGCGGCTGTCACGCGACCAGCCGAGCGTCAGCGGAATCGAGTAGCTGGTTTCGCCGAACTGCGACTGGTAGAGGAAGTAGCTGTTCGGAAGGTTGGTGCCCTTGATCTCGGTGCGCTCCGCGCCGATGCCGAAGAAGACGGTGTCGTACTCGCTGAAAGGCACGCCGAAGCGAACCGAGGCGCCCGGCGTCACGAGCTTGTATTCCTCACCCTGGCTGTTGATCGGCCGGGTCGTGCGGTAGTAGACGTCGATCGCACGCGAGATGCCGTCGATCGTGAAGTACGGGTCGACCGTGCTGACGACGAGGGTCTTGTTGTACTTGCTGGTGTTGATCTCGAGCCCCAGGTAGTTGCCCGAGCCGAAGATGTTGTCCTGCTTGATCGACGCCGTGAGCGAGAGCTTGTCGGCCGACGAGAAACCGGCGCCGACTGAAATCGCGCCAGTGGCCTTTTCCTTGACCGTGATCGTGAGGTCGACCTGGTCGGCCGTGCCAGGCACCTCGGCACTGTCGATGCTGACGTCGCTGAAGTATCCGAGCCGGTCGACGCGGTCGCGCGAGAGCTTGATCTTGCGCCCGTCGTACCACGCCGATTCGAGCTGGCGAAACTCGCGCCGGATCACCTCGTCGCGGGTTCGCGTGTTGCCGACGACGCTGACGCGCCGCACGTAGACGCGCCGCTGCGGATCGGCCACCAGCGTGACCACCACCTGGCCGGTGGCGCGGTCGATCTCGGGCCGTGATTCGACCTTTGCGAAGGCGTAGCCGAAGGTGCCGTACAGGTCGATGAACTGGCGCGTCGTCTCCGCCACCGCGCCGCCGCTGTAGGGCTGGCCGGGCCTCACCGAGACCAGCGTCTTGAAGTCGTCTTCCTTGCCCAGGTAGTCGCCTTCGAGCTTGACCGCGGTAACGGTGTAGGGCTGGCCTTCCTTGACGTTGACGGTGATCGTGATGTCCTGCTTGTCGGGCGAAATCGCGACCTGTGTGGACTCGACCTCGAACTCGAGGTAGCCGCGGTTCTGGTAGTAGGCGCGCAGCGTCT
>JBDTNU010000086.1:0-11769 GCA_039933535.1 Caldimonas sp.
ACCTTCTGCTTGCCGCGCTCGTACACCTTCGAGAGATCGCGGATCTCGATCAGCTTGGTCATCTCAGCCCCTCTTCAGCTTTTGACTGTTCTTTGCCACGGCCGCGGCTGTGGTTCAGTGCGGCTCTTCGATCGTGACGCTCGCGCCGTCTTGCAACGCGGCCGGCGGCGACAGTACCACGCGCTCGCCGGATTTCACACCGTCGGGCAGCAGCTTCATCGCGCCGTAATCCTGTGCCGCCGGTGCGACGCCGCGCTGCTGAACCTTGCCGCCCTCGACGACGAATACCACGCTCTTGCCGTCGCGCTGGGCGATGGCCGCGGGCGGCACCAGCACGCCCTTGGGCGGCGGCGCGCTGGGCGCCGCTTTCGGCGCGAGGAAGGAAACGCGCACGCCCATGTCGGGCACGATGCGGCCGTCTTTCTGGTCGAGCCCGACGCGCACCTTGACGGTCGCCTTGCCACGGTCGGCGGCCGGCACGATCGCGATCACGTGCGCCGGAATCTTCCAGTCCGGGTAGGCGCTGAGAACGGCCTCGGCCGGCATGTCGGGCCTGACCTGGCCGATGTAGGCCTCGTTGACGTCGACGTCGATCTCGAGCGAATCCATGTCGACGATGGTGCCCACGCCGGTGCGGGTGAAGCCGCCGCCGGCGGAGAGCGGCGAGACGATCTCGCCGACCTGCGCCGCCTTGACCGTGACCACGCCAGTGAACGGCGCGCGCACGATCGCGTAGTCGAAATTGACCTTGGCCGAAGCGACCTGCGCGCGCGCGGAGTCGGCCTCGCGACGGCGCGCGTCGAGTTGCGCGGTGGCGGTGGCGACTGCCGTGCGCGACTGCTCGGCGAACTGCTGGGTCGCCATGCCGCTGGCGACCAGCGACTCCTGCCGGCGCGAGTCGGCCTGCGCCTGCGCGAGCTGCGCCTGCGCGGCGGCGACCTGGGCCTGCGCCGTCATCACGTTGGCGTTGGCCACGTCGAGCGTGGCATGCAGGCCGCTGTCTTCGAGGCGCGCGATGATCTGGCCCTTCTGGACCTTGTCGCCCTCTTCGATCAGCACCTGGGTGAGCGTGCCGGTGATCTGGGTCGAGACCGTCGCCTGCCGGCGCGCCGTGATGTAGCCGGTGGCCTGCAAGATCGCGCCGGCCGCGCCGCCGCTGCCGGGCGCCGTGGCGGTGGCCGTCTGCACTGCGATCGGCCGCGCGCCGAGAAACCACCAGGCGGCGCCGGCCAGCAGCGCGACGACCAGCACCGCGACCAGCGCCGCCCAGAGCCAGCGCGGCGGGCCGCCGCCGCCCACGTCTTCACGCTGACCGCCGCTGATGCGCAGCTCGTTCAGCAGGTTCGCATCGATCCCGCTCAAGACCGCGGCTCCGGCGAGGCGGCCGAAGCGTCAGTGCGCTCTTCGTGAGTTTCAGCCACCGCCGCCGGCAGGCTTGGCACCGACCTTCGTGGCATCCCTCAACGCATCGATGGTGCGCTGGCGTTCCGCCTCGCTCGGCGGCGCCGAGCAGTCGCGCGTCGGCAGGTGCGAGCCTACCTTGTAGACCAGCTCGCAAGGCGGCGACGCGGCGTCGCTGACCTTCTGCTCCGGCGATGCCGCACAGGCGACCAGGAAAAGGGCGGAAACGGGGGCAAGCACAAGGCACTTCATCGGCGGCATCCGTTGGATGGAGCCGCAATGTTAATGGCTGGCCGCCGAGGATTTGTCTTCCTTGTAGCCGACAAAGCCGCCGCTCCCGCCAAGCATGAAGGTGACGATGAATTCGTGCGTGAATTCCTTGCGCCAGTTGCGCTTGACCACCGCCCGGCTGCGGCCCGTCGGTGCGCCGAGGCGGTATTGCGGCGTGACGTTGAGCTCGAAGAACGTGACCTGCGGGCCGAGAGCGTCCGGCGTTGCGAAGTAGTACGCCTGCAGCGCATGCTTGTCGTTGCGCAACTCGAGGCAGGTGATCTCGCTGCGGTTGGGGTAGAGAAGCGCCGGCGGGATGCTGGCGAGATCGCAAGCGACGAATCGGATCCTGGCGCCCTGCAGTTCCTCGCTCGGCACCTTGGCCTCGCGCCCGGTGGCCATCTCCTTGACCCGGAAATACTCCGGACTGCGATCGCTGCCCGGCTCGAAGCTCAAGCCCGGGTTGGCGGCACGCGTGGCGGCCAGGATGGTCGGAAAGTCTGGCTCGCTGCCGGGCTCGTCGGCATCGCCAGCCTGGTTGCGCATGTGCAGGAACGACCAGCCCACCATGACGCCGACGGCCACCACGAAAATCGCGATCTGGATGGCCATCGAAGGTTTGGACATGCAAGGATGGCGATGCGCTGAAGGAGGCGAGACTACTGCAACTTAAGATCGCGAAAAACCTGAAAGGAACGACATGGGACTTCTCGACATTCTTCAGCAGTACGCCGGCAATGCCCTGGCGCCGCAGGGCAACGTGCACGATCACTTCGACCAGGTGGCGCCGCAGGTCTCGAACCAGGATCTCGGCAGCAGCATCGCCGACGCATTCCGCTCCAACTCGACGCCGCCGTTCGGCCAGATGGTGGGCAACCTGTTCAACAACTCCAATCCGCAGCAGCAAGCGGGGCTGCTCAACCAGCTCGTGCAGTCGCTCGGCGCGGGCGGGCTTTCTTCGGTCGCCGGCGGCGTGCTCGGCAGCCTGATCGGCACGGGCTCGCGCGCGGGCTCGGTGCCCGCGACCATCACGCCGGAGCAGGCTTCGCAGTTGTCGCCGGGCGACGTGAACGCGATCGCCGCCCACGCCGAAAAACAGGACCCGTCGATCGTCGATCGCGTCGGCTCTTTCTACGCCGACCATCCGACGCTGGTCAAGACGCTGGGCGCGGTGGCGCTCAGCGCCGTGATGGGCAGCCTCAGCTCGCGGCGCTGAGCTTCGTCAGCGCCGAATAGCGGTCACGCAGGTCGCGCTTGAGGATCTTGCCGATCGCGCTGCGCGGCAGCTCGTCGAGGTAGTGCAGGCCCGAGGCGCGCTGCGTCTTGCCGACGCGATCGTTGAACCACGCCAGCAGCTCCGCCTCCGTCGTGTCGCCGCTCGGCTCGGGCACGACGAAGGCGATCGGCGTCTCGCCCCACTGCTCCGACGGAACGCCGACGACGGCGACGTCGGCCACGCCCGGGTGCTCGCGCAGCACGCTCTCGAGGTCGCTCGGG
Source organism: Caldimonas sp. (assembly GCA_039933535.1). Taxonomy (GTDB): domain Bacteria; phylum Pseudomonadota; class Gammaproteobacteria; order Burkholderiales; family Burkholderiaceae_C; genus Schlegelella_A. The sequence continues at coordinate 3,169 of JBDTNU010000086.1, forward strand.
TAGATGTTGAAGCCGCCGCTGATGACCATGTCCTTCTTGCGGTCCATCAGCACCAGGAAGCCGTCTTCGTCGAAGCGGCCGACATCGCCGGTGCGGATAAAGCGCTCGCCTTCCGGGCTGGTCCATTCGGCATCGCGCGTCTTCGCCGGCTGGCCGTGATAGCCGATCATCATCGAGCCCGAGCGGCCGACGATCTCGCCCATCTCGCCGTGCGCCACTTGTCTCCCTTCATCGTCGATCAGGCGGATGTCATGGCCTTCCATCGGCTGGCCGACGGTGTGCAGCTTGCCCGGATGCTCGTGCGCCACCAGCGCGCAACTGCCGCCGCCCTCGGTCATGCCGTAGTACTCGGTCAGGCCGCCCGGCCAGCGGGCCAGCACGTCGGCCTTGAGCGCGGCGGCGAACGGGGCGCTGGTGCAGAACTTCATCGTGAACGACGAGAGGTCGAAGCCGTCGAACCCGGGGAGCGCCATCAGGCGTCGGTACTGCACCGGCACCAGCATCGTGTGCGTGGCGCGGTGCTGCTGGGCGAGACGCAGGTACTCGGCGGCGTTGAACTTCGGCATCAGAACCGTCGTGCCGCCCCAGGCCATGGTCGGCAGGAAGACGACCAGCGTGGTGTTCGAATAGAGCGGCGTGGCGAGCAGCGTGGTGCCGTGCGGGCCATAGCCCGAGGCCGCGCCGCCACGCCGCACTTGCGCCCAACGCATCGCGTGCGGCTGCACGATGCCTTTCGGCGACCCGGTCGTGCCCGACGAGTAGATGATGTTGAAGGCCCAGTCGGGGCCGGGCGAGACCGGCCTTGGCGCCGCGCCTGCGGGCGCCAGCCACGACTCGAGCGCGCGTCCGGCATCGAAGTTGCCGTCGAGCGCGATGCGCGGCACCGAGCTTGCGGTCGCACGATCGAAGCTCTCGGCGGTGGATGCATCGACGAAGAGCAGCTTCGCGCCCGAGTCGCTCAACATGCCGGCCAGGCTCTTCGCGGTTTCGCCCGGCGCCAGCGGCGCCACGACGACCCCCGCGCGCAGCGCACCCAGGAACACCGCCGCGTAGCTGACCGAGGCCGCGGCGCAGATGGCAATGGCCTCGCGCGGCAGCACGCCGTCGCGCTGCAAGGCGGCGGCGATGCGATCCATCAAGGCATCGAGCTCGCCGTAGCTGATCGTTCGCTGTTCGTCGACGAGGGCAGCGTGCCCCGGGTCGCGCCGGGCATGGTCGCGGATCAGGTCGGCGACGAGGCCGAAGTCATGGTCAAAGGGGTTTGCGATGGGATCCACTGCGATGACTTCCTGCGTTCATCCCGCTCTGGACTGCGTCGATTTCCGGTAGAGCACGTGCTCGGGCCCGTCGACGGGATTGTCCGGCGCCAGCAGCCCCCGCGCCACGACGCGAAAACCGGCGCGCTCGAGCAGCCGGCACGACGCGACATTGGCGACGTTGACGGGCACGATGACGGCCGCCGTGTCCGCATCGTCGCGGCGCAGCGCAGCCATCGCCGCTTCGATCATCGCCAGCCCCCAGCCACGTCGCAGCAACGTCGGCTCGCCGACGAAGTAGTCGATGCCAAGGGCGCCGTCCGGCACCTCGACGATGGCGCTCACATCGGCAAGGTAGCCGGGGTTGTCGGCGTAGAGATAGCTCTGGACAAAGCCGAACGGCGCGCCTTCGGCCAGCGCCACGTCGAGGCGCGCCGGGTCGCTGCCATCGATCGACGGGCCGAAGTCGCGCTCGAGCGCCTCGGCCGACGTCTCGTGATGCCACCAGCGCGCGACGTGCGGCGTCTCGAGCCAGCGGCGCAGCAGCGCGAAATCGGTCCGGGCCAGCGGCCGGAACGAAACGCCGCTCACTTCACCTTGGCGGGATCCTTCACGGCCTTCTGCACGTCGAACTCGACGTTGTAGAGCTGGCCGTTCACGCGCTCGACCTTGCGGATGTAGACGTCCTGGACGATGTCGCGGGTTTGCGCGTCGATCAGGATCTGGCCGCGCGGGCTTTCGAAGAGCTGGCCCTTCATGGCCGCGAGCAGGGCGTCGCCACCGCCCGCGCCCTTGGTGGCGGCGAGCGCGTTGTAGATCACGTGCATGCCGTCGTAGCCGGCGACGGCCATGAAGTTGGGGCGAAACTTGTTGGCGGCCTCGAAGGCGGCGACGAACTTCTTGTTCATCGCCGAAGGATGCGCTGCCGAGTAGTGATGCGAGTTGACGACGCCGAGCGCCACGTCGCCCATGTCGTTGAGCTGGTCGTCGTCGGTGACGTCGCCGGTGGCGATCAGCTTGATGCCGCTCTTGTCGAGGCCGCGCTCGCCGAACTGCTTCATGAAGGCCGCGCCCTGGCCCGAGGGCAGGAAGCAGAACACCGCGTCGGGCTTGAGGTCGGCCACCTTTTGCAGGAAGGGCGCGAAGTCGGGGCTTTTCAGCGGCGTGCGGATCTCGCCGATCACCTTTCCGCCGTCGAGCGTGAACTGGCTCTTGAAGAACTTCTCGGCATCGATGCCCGGGCCGTAGTCGGCGACGAACGTGACGACGCTCTTGATGCCGTGCTTGGCCGCCCAATCGGCGATCGGCACCGTCACCTGCGGCAGCGTGAAGCTGGTGCGCACGATGTAGGGCGAAGCGCCGGTAATGGCCGACGTGGCCGCGGCGGTGACGACCATCGGCGTCTTGCTCTGCGTGGCGATGGGCGCAGTCGCGAACGCGAGCGGGGTCGTGCCGAAGCCTGCGAGGACATCGACCTTGTCGTTGACGACCATCTCCTGGGCGATGCGCTTGGTCATGTCGGCGGCGCCACCGTCGTCCTTGACGATGACTTCCACCTTGCGGCCTGCCACGGTCGTTCCGTTTTGGGCCTGCCACAGCTTGATCGCCGCTTCGATCTGCTTGCCGGTCGAGGCCGACTGGCCGGTCATGGGCAGGATGAAGCCGATCTTGAAGGGCGTGGTGTCGGCGCCGTGGGCGCGACTGAACGGGAGGGCGGCAACTACGGCCGAGCCGGCGAGCGCGTGGAGGGCCTGGCGTCTTTCCATGGTGGGTCTCTTGTGCGTGGCGAAAACGTCGATTCTTGCCACGCCCGAGGGCGCACGCCATCGGGAGATTCGCTCAGTCGCGGCCTCAGTAGTTCGCGGCCGCCCGAACGGCGCTGGCGGACTTGTCGAGATCGGCCAGCAGCTCGGGGCCGAGCACCGAAAGCGCAATCGATCCGTACGAAAGCAGCCGGTCGTGAAAGTCGCGCAGCGAAGCGCGCTCGCCCATCTTCAGCATGTAGTCGGCCAGCAGCGTTTCGAGCTGGAGCCGACCGACCGTGTACGAGATGACGTAGCCCGGGGAAAGGGCGATGCCGTTGACCGCCGCCTGCGAAGCCTCGCGCGTGAAGCCCGACTGCGCCTCGAAGAAATCGACCGCCTGCGCCACCGTCCACTCGCCGGAGGCGAGCTTCGGGTCGACCGTCGCGCGCGCGCCGCGCACCCGCTCCCAGCGCGCCGTGAACAGGCGCGCGTCGAGCCCGTCGCCGTAGAGGCCGAGGCGCACGAACATCTCTTCGCCGTAGAACGCCCAGCCCTCGGCGAGCGCCGCGTCGTGCTGGATCCGGCGCACGAGATCGGGATGGCGCCGCGCGACCGAGAGCTGGAGGAAGTGGCCGGGCATCGCCTCGTGCGCCGCCGTCGACCAGATTCGGTCGCGGTCGAAGTCTTCGTTCATGTCGAGCCGCCTGGCCGCTTCCTCGAGCGACTTGGGCGGCGTGATGAAGTAGTAGCCCGTGCTCGACTTCGAGAAAAGGCGCGGCGAGTACATCGATGCGCCCGGCGACACGGGCTGCAGGAAGGCGGGCGTCTCGACGATCTGCATCGAGCCGAGCCAGTCCGGCACGGTGACGACGTCGAGCTCCTTCATGAAGGCCGTGAGCTCGGCGATCCGGTCGCGGTAGTAGCCGACCAGCGCGGGCCCGCCCGGCGCCATGCCGCCGCCGCTGGCCGCGCCGAACGGAATCTTTCGTTGCTTCGACAAGGCCTGCAGCCAGATCTCCTCGGCCCAGCCGTGCGCGAGCTCGTCGCGCGCCATGTGCTCGATCTCGGCCGAGTCGTAGGGCAGGAGCTGCTCCTCGCGCAGCATCTGCTCGTAGGCGGTCTTGCCGATCGCGTGGTTCTCGGGCCACGACGGCGCGTTGGCATCCAGGTGGGCCTTGGTCTCGGCAATCGTCGCCAGCACCGCATCGCGCGCCGCCAGAAAGCGCTTCAGCGTCGCCGGGCGGGCTGCGTTCTGTGCGGTGGCCGCGGCGGTCAATGCGCCGCTGAAGAAGTCGGGCGTGCCGGCGAGCTGGATGCTGCCGACGGTGGCGTACAACCGGCCGGGATGCGTCGCGAGCTTCTGCCCGGCGACGATGAAGGCCGGGCCCTGCTCGAGGCGTGACGTCAGGTCGTCCCAGGCCTTGTCGAGATCGGCCTGGGTCGCGCCTTCGCGGCCGACGATCGGCAGGTGCAGGAACTGCGAAAAGATCGCCTGCACCAGGCTCAGGCTGGTGCCGGCGTAGTCCTTGCGGTCGGTCTGGCGGACCAGCAGCTCGTTGAGCCGCGAATCGAAGTCGGCACGCAGCAGCCTGACGTTGTTCTTCTCGGCGAGCGTGGCGCCAGTGCCCGCTGACGTGGCAATCGCCTCGAGCTCCTGCTTCCAGCCCTGCAGCTTGCCGATGCGGACTGCGCGCGCCCCTTCGCTGGGGATCGCGAGCAAGCCGTCGGAGGCGGTGAGGCCGAGGGTCGAGCCGGTGATCGGATCGTCGGCCGCGGTGGCGGCGACGAAGGTCTCGGCGAGCTGGTTCAGGCGCTCGCGGGTCGAGGTCTGCGCCGAAGCGGCCATCGACAGGGCGCCGAGCGCGAGGGCGAGGCAAGAAGCTCGAAAGCGATTCATTTGAGTGCGGTCTCCTGCGGGACTTCCGGCATCGTACGATCGAATCCCAGGGGGCCCCATGACCGCATTCGCACATTCGCTGTTTCGCCGCGCCGCGCTTTGCGCGCTTCTGCCATGTCTGCTGATCGCCTGCGGTAAGCAGGACGGCGCCGCCCCGGCCGCCACCGCCTCGTCGACGGCGGTCACCTCGCCGTCGAAGGTCTACGTGGTCGGCACCGACGCCGCCTACGCGCCGTTCGAGTCGCAGAACGAGAAGGGCGAGATCGTCGGCTTCGACATCGACGTGGTGCGGGCCGTCGCGGCCAAGGCAGGCATCGAAGTGAAGTTCGTCAACACACCTTGGGAAGGCATCTTCAACGCGCTCAAGCAAGGCGATCGCGACTTGCTCGTCTCCTCGATCACGATCACCGACGAGCGCAAGCAGTCGATGGATTTCAGCGATCCGTATTTCGATGCGCACCAGCTGATCGCGGTCAAGGCCGACTCGAAGATCGCGCATTTCGAGGACCTGAAGTCGCTCAAGGTCGGCGTGCAGACCGGCACCACCGGCGACGAGACGATCTCGAAGCTGCAGGGCAAGAACAGCACCGACATCAAGCGCTTCGAGTCGACGCCGCTCGCGCTCAAGGAGCTCGAGACAGGCGGCGTCGATGCCGTCGTGGCCGACAACGGCGTGGTCGTGAACTACGTGAAGAACAATGCCGGCAACAAGTTCAAGACCGTCAACGACCCGGCCTTCGCACCCGAGCAATACGGCCTCGCGGTGAAGAAGGGCAACGCCGAGCTGCTGGCGAAGCTGAACCAGGGACTGGCCGCGATCAAGGCCGACGGCAGCTACGACCGCATCTACGCGACCTACCTCGGCACGCCGGAAGCGGTGGGCGCGAGCGCATCGGCGCCTGCCGCGGCGGCGTCGAAGTAGCCGTCGCCTGTCGTGGGCCTGTTCGACCTGCGATGGGACATCCTGGTCGGTTACTGGCCGCTGTTCCTGCAGGGCCTGCTGATGACGCTGCAGCTGACGCTCGTGTCGCTCAGCGGCGGCCTGGCGCTCGGCGTCGGCCTCGGCCTGATCGCGAGCACGACCGACAGCCCGAGGCCGTCGAGCGCCCTCGACGTGGCCGCATGGAAGCTGCTGCGTGGCGTGACGCGCTGCTACGTCGGCTTCTTTCGCGGCACGCCCCTGTTCGTGCAGATCCTGCTCGTGCACTTCGCGCTGATGCCGATGCTGGTGCAGCCCGACGGCGGCCTGTTGCTGAGCGGCGAAGCGGCGCGCGAATTCCGGCAGAACCACGGCGCGTTCTTCTCCGGCGCGCTGGCGCTGACCCTGAATGCCGGCGCCTATGTATCCGAGATCCTGCGCGCCGGCATCCACAGCATTCACGGCGGGCAGACCCAGGCCGCCTACAGCATCGGCCTCACGCACGCGCAGGCCATGCGCTACATCGTGCTGCCACAGGCCCTGCGCCGGATGGTGCCGGCGCTGGTCAACGAGGGCGTGACGCTGGTCAAGGACTCGTCGCTCGTGTCCGCCATCGGCCTGGCGGAGCTGGCGCTGGCGGCGCGCACCGTGGCCGGTGCTTATTCGCGCTACTGGGAGCCCTATCTCTTCATCTCGGCGATCTATCTCGTGATCACCTTGACCCTGTCGGCGCTCGCGCGTCGCCTCGAGGCGCCGGCGCACGTGCGCGGCCGGTGATCCTCGCTCCAGGAGCAACGACATGTTGAAAGCAGTTCGAGCGACGTTTGCCGCTGCGCTGATCGCCGCGTCGTGCAGCGCAGCCATGGCGCAGGCCGTGCGGGCAACGATCGAGAAGGTCGACGGCAACGTGCTCGCGCTGAAAGCCGGTGACGGCAGCGAGCTCAGGCTGACGCTCACCGAGAACGCGATGATCGTCGCCGTGGTCAAGGCCTCGATGGCCGACATCAGGGAAGGCACCTTCCTCGGCAGCGCGGCCACGCCCCGGCCCGACGGCACGCAGAAGGCGCTCGAGGTGCACATCTTTCCCGAGCAGATGCGCGGCGCGGGCGAAGGTCATCGGCCGTTCGCGCCGGTGCCGAACGGCACCATGACCAACGGCGCTGCCACCGAGCCCGTGGTCACCGGCGTCGACGGCCACACGATTGTTGTCAGGTACAAGGACGGCGAGAAGAAGATCCTGATTCCGCCTGACGTGCCGATCGTTCGCTACGAGATCGGCGGCAAGGGCGATCTCAAGGCGGGCGCGCGGGTGACGGTGTTCGCGCCCGTCAAGAAGCCGGACGGCACGCTCGAGGCCAGCCGCATCAACGTCGGCCGCGACGGCGTCGTGCCGCAATAGGAAGTCTGGCGACCGAAGGGACGCGAATGCGCAACCGTGTCTTCTTCGCCACCTCGTGCTCGTCGCGATGGCAGGGGACCCGATTGCCAGGCAAGACATGCCGGACAGATCGACCGTCAGCGTTTTCCGCGGCGGGTGGCGCGGCGTCCGCGCTGCTGCTGCTCGTGCTCGCGCTGCCGGTCGCGGCCGATCAGGCCGACGCCCCGGCGCCTGCAGCCTCGGGCGGGCTCACTCCTTCGTTGACCTATGACGGCACGGCGCTCGCCAACCTTTCGGGCGGCGCCCGCACCGGCCGCGCCTACGTCGGCAACCTGCACCTGAAGCTCGCTGCCCAGGACGGCGCGTTCGGCTGGCCCGGCTTTTCCGCCTTTGCCGACGTGCTGACGATCCACGGCGGACAGCCGGGCAGCCTGGTCGGCGACGCGCAAGGGGTGAGCAATCTCGAGGGGCCGCCAGGCACGCAGGTCGAAGAGCTCTGGCTGCAATACAACTGGAAGAGGAGCAACGCGTCGCTGCTTGCCGGCATCTACGACCTGAACAGCGAGTTCTATCGGCTGCAGGCGGCAGGGCTCTTTCTCAACGGCGCATTCGGCATCGGCGCAGAGTTCGCGCAGAGCGGTGTGGAGGGGCCGTCGATCTTTCCGCGCACATCGGCCGGGCTTCGTTTCGCCTTCAAGCCGACGCCCGACAGCGTGCTGCGCGCGGCCGTGCTCGACGGCGTGCCCGTGGTGCGCCCCGACGGTTCGCACGCCGTGTTCCGCGGCGGCGACGGGTTGCTGGCCGTGGCCGAGTTCGCGTTGCTGTCGCGCGACGGGGCGCGCACAGATCGCCAGGCCCCGGCGCGCGATCGCGTCGGCCGCTTCTCGTCGCTCGCGCCGTACGACGACAAGCTGGCGCTGGGCGCATGGCGATACACGAGCCGGTATCCGGACCTGAGCGACACCGATGGCGCAGGCAACGCACTGATGCGCCGCGGCAGCTCAGGCGTCTACGCGGTGGGCGAGCGTCTGCTGATCGGTGGCGACGGTGCCCTGGGCAAGCGCCTGTCCGCGTTTGCGCAGGCAGGCATCGCCGATGCGCGGACCAACCGCTTCGGCGGCTACTTCGGCGCCGGCCTGGTCGGCTCGGGCTGGGGCCCGTTCAAGGACTCCGACCAGATCGGCCTGTCGATCGCCCACGCGCGCAACGGCTCGCACTACCTGCGCGCGCAGGCCGCGCAAGGCGTGAATCGAGCCGAGACGACGATCGAGTTGACCTACCTCACGCAAGTCTCGAAATACCTCGCGGTCCAACCCGACCTGCAGCGTGTGATCCATCCTGACACCGACCCGTCGATCGCCAGCGCGTGGGTCGTGCAGCTTCGCTTCGAGCTGGCGTTCTGAGGT